>NZ_JBLWWR010000002.1:0-290122 GCF_048267825.1 Pseudidiomarina sp. | reverse complement strand
CAAAAAATTACTGCCACGCAGCTGTTCCAATCGTTGAAGCGTTTGCGGCACAGTCAAGCCCGCGTGTAACGAATAAATACGCACAATGTCGTTAATCAACGCAATGCCGTAGCGCTTAATGTTAATCAAATCGCTATCTTTGCCTGATTCGGTACCCCGAAAACGATTAAATAACCCCAGCGGCACCTGCACACTCACCTGCAAGCGCGCTAAATTACCCAAAAAGAAGTCTTTCTTCCCAAGTTTTGCCACTTCTTCACGGTAGCGCTGGTACAAACGTTTGTTGCCGTGCACCATACGCGAGTCAAAAAATATCTGACAATACATCAGTGCTTTTGGGGTTGGGCTTTCCGTCCAGGTATGGAACCGATCAAGCCAACCATCCAGCGTGCGACGGCAATCGGCATTGGAGGCCATAATATCGCCTGGGCATAACGGAATACCGCACTCATTCAACCCCTGACACACGTACTCACCCAAACCTTTGAACCAGTCCAGCTGTTGCTCGTTAAGCCCATTACCCAGCAATAAGCCATTATCTTGGTCCGAACTGAGCACTTGGTCTTCGCGCCCTTGTGAGCCGAAAGCTATCCAACAATACGTACCCGGCGCAACACCGTGCTCTTGCTCATACAAGCGAATCAGTTGCCGGGTCATGCTATCGGTGAGTGATGCCAATAACCGCCCCACCATGGTGGTGTCATGCACCCGTGCTGCAAAGGTTTGCATATACGCAGGTATGTGCTTGGCTTCTTCAATCAATTGCTCGCGTGTTTCTACTTTATTAATGGCGCTAATCAACATCACCGGCTCGCTGCGTTGTTGGCGCATTAAGTCGGTGTTGGTGATCATGCCAATGGGCTGGTCGTTGTCATCAAGCACGGGTAAGTGGTGAATGTTGTGCTGCGTCATTAATGTTAGCGCATCCATCAACGATTGCCGGCCGTACACGGTGGCAGGTGCCTGTGTCATCGCTGCATTCACTTGAATGTCGTAACTTAAGCCAGCGGCAATGACGCGATTACGCAAATCACGATCGGTTAGAATGCCAAATAATTTTTGATTTGCGGACGACGATTGCGCCCCCGGCTCAGCACCCAAAATCATCACCGAGGAAACTTTATGGTCACGCATCAGTTGCGCGGCTTCACGAATCGTGGCCGACATCGGTAAAGTGACAGGCTTGCGCGAAACCACTTCACCAATGGTTAGTTCCAGCGCATCAAAACCAGGAGATTTATCGGAAGCTGCGGTGCGCGCACTATCGGGCGTCCGCTGCGCATCGCCATTGGCTGCCGAACTTCCCGCCGTACTTCCCGCCGAATAAGGGCGCGTTACTTCACCCAGCAAGCGTTGCCCATGCGCGCGAATAAAATATTGCTCAAATGCACGTGAGTTTTGACGTAATTTATCAAAAGCACCCGCGCTGACAATATAGATAATACCGTCTTCAATAACCTTGAGCTTGTTCACCACCGGCCGACCACTCAACAACGACGGATACCCAAATAAATCATGGGACTCCAGCCGCTCAATCACATGTTGGTCCGGCGCCAGCAAATCAAAACCGCCTGAGCGCACAATATAAAGTGCCGGGCTGTGCTGCTTAAACAGCGCATCGACATTGTGCTCGTTTACATAAGCGGCTTTAATTTGCTGCGCCACCCACTGACGTTGCTCACTATCAAGCTCATCAAATGGCGGGCAGTCGAGTAAAAAGCGTTGTACGTCAGTAAATTCCGGCTGCATTGTGAAACCCAAGTGCGATATTGGATATTAGATATTAGCAAAACCCGAAACCGATGACTCTAATATCCAATAGCTAATATCGCTTTTGAATTAAAAAGCCCGGCGAACGCCGGGCTTTTTTATCTTAGTGCGTCGCACCACCCGCACCGCGCGGGTAACGTATTGACTCAACCAAGTCCTGAGTATCTTGCGGCGCATCGCCTGTCATCTTATGAACACTATAAGAAACGACGAAGTTCAGCACCATACCCACAGTACCAATGCCTTCTGGCGAGATACCGAATAACCAGTTTTCTGGAATATTTCCGGCTGGGTTCACAAACTTGAAGTAAATAATATACGACAAAGTGAACACAATACCCACAAGCATACCGGCAATAGCACCTGTGCTATTCATACGTTTGTGGAAAATACCCAGAATAATCGCAGGGAAGAAGCTCGCTGCGGCTAAGCCGAACGCGAAGGCGACCACCTGCGCCACGAAGCCGGGCGGATTAATACCAAACCACGTGGACAGCGCAATGGCTACTGCGGCGGCCACACGGGCCCACATCAGCTCCTGCTTATCAGTAATATTCGGGGTTAACGTTCGTTTCAGTAAGTCATGCGAAACCGATGTTGAGATAACCAACAGCAGGCCTGCCGAAGTTGACAGCGCAGCGGCAACACCACCGGCAGCAACAAGTGCAACAACCCAAGCTGGTAAGTCAGCAATTTCAGGGTTCGCTAATACCATGATGTCGCGGTCAACCGTCATTTCGTTGCGGTCATCACCTGAATAGAACATTTTGCCGTCGTCGTTCTTGTCTTCCCAAGCAATCAAACCCGTTTTTTCCCAGTTCTTAATCCAGTCCGGCGCAGCTTCATACTCAACGCCTTGCAGATCAGGACCGTTTACTGTGTTGATCAGGTTAACTTTTGCGAAACCAGCAATTGATGGCGCAGTTAAATAAACCACAGAAATGAACACCAATGCCCAACCTGCAGACAAGCGTGCATCACTCACCTTCGGTACGGTGAAGAAGCGAACAATAACGTGTGGTAAACCTGCAGTACCCACCATCAATGCACAGGTAATTGCGAATACGTCAATTTTTGAACGCATGCCCTCGGTGTATGCGGCCAGCCCTAATTCAGCCGACAAGCCATCCAGCCTATCGAGCAAATAGGTGCCCTCACCCGCTACCCCTTCGGCAATGGTTGCACCAAAACCTGTTTGTGGCAGGAAGTGGCCAGTCATTTGGAAAGAGATAAAGATTGCTGGTACTAAGTAGGCAAAGGCTAATACGCAGTACTGTGCAACCTGGGTGTAGGTAATACCTTTCATGCCGCCCAATACGGTGTAGAAGAACACGATAACTGCACCGATAAATACGCCGGTAGCAATATCAACTTCTAAGAAGCGCGAGAATACCACGCCCACACCACGCATCTGGCCTGCAATATAAGTAAAGGAGATCAAGATGGCACAAATAACAGCGATAGTACGTGCGGTTTGCGAGTAGTACCGGTCACCAATAAAATCTGGCACCGTAAACTTACCGAACTTACGCAGGTATGGCGCCAAACACAGGGCTAATAGAACATAACCACCGGTCCAACCCATCAAGTACACACTGCCGTCATAACCGGCGAAAGCAATGATACCCGCCATCGAAATAAACGAAGCCGCTGACATCCAGTCAGCTGCAGTGGCCATACCGTTCATAACCGGATGCACACCGCCGCTGGCAACATAGAAGTCAGAAGTTGAGCCGGCACGCGACCAAATAGCAATCGCGATATAAAGCGCGAAGGTGGCACCGACGATAATAAACGTGAGAGTTTGAATATCCATGTTTCGGCCCCTTACTCTTCGTGAACTTCGTATTTGTTATCTAAGGCCGCCATGCGTTTCACATACACGAAAATTAGAATAACAAAAGTGATGATCGAGCCTTGCTGAGCAAACCAAAAGCCCAACTTAAAGCCGAAGAAAGTAAACTGATTAAGCCAGTCCACCAGGATAATGCCGAAACCATATGAAACGATAAACCACACAGCCAGCAACTTAAGTACCAGGCTGATATTATCGCGCCAATAGGCTTTTGCGAGTTCTTCGCTTTTGAAAGCCATACGCCCTCCAGATTGTTCTGTTGTTGTTTTGTTTTTAGTGATTTATTCACTTATGCAATCTAGTCGGGATATAGCTATCTAGGAAATACGACATTGGTCGTACGCCGCTAAAAACTCGGGGTACTTTGCCGCCAACCCAATACGTTTTTGATGAATAGGCTCATGCACCTGCCCCACACTTGAGGTAAACACCGGCCCATTGTCCTTGTAAAAATGCAGCATGTGCGGCTCATACGCTAACCCGATGTGCGCACACACGTCACGCAACACGCGCTCGGGTTCATGGCACAACTCTTCATAGCTAACCGTTAGAATGCGATTGCCCATTACCGCCAACCAATGGTTCATCAGTTGTTCTTCGTGCTGCATGTAGGCCGCAATATCACACGCATCCCAACTCCAGTCAGCACGGCTGCGGAAGTTACTCTTAAAGCACGACCACGCCACATCGGCCGGTGCGCGCTTAATATATACAGCCCGCCCTTGCGGAAATGCCTGCGCCCAAATTCCAAAGTGACGGCTTAATTGAATGGTTTTATCCACTACCAAATTGTTACCGCTGAACTGCTGGTTCAGCACATGGGCATACACATCAGCAATATGGTCAATAGCGCCCTGAGCGTCGCCGTGTTGTGCAATAAAACCAGGAAAGTCAGAGAAGTTTTCATTGCGCAAATGCATACTGGCGTGGCCAATCGCATTGGTCTCGGCCGCACCTTTTACTTTTGAATGCTTCGCCAGCATCTGCCCTAACAGCGTTGTACCGCTACGAGGCAGCCCCAGCAGGGCCACGGCCCTATTATGGCCAGTTTTCGCTTGTGGCAGCTGTGCGAGCGCCTGAGCGCTATGGTTGGCAATGAGGTCAGCAATAAAAGCTTGGTCGTTTTCAACGGAATAACGGCTGGCACGTTGCATAATCGCTGCGCCTTGCGTGTAGGCGTTGTACGAATCCTCAAAACGCCCTAAATCAGCATAGGCTTTACCTAGGCTGTAATAAAACTGTTGCAGGTTCTTTTCATCTGCGGCCGGTATCGTTGCGAATGCGTGTTCAAGCTTTTCGAGCAACTCCGGGTATTTTTTAAAGTCAGCAATATTACTTAGCGTAAACCACGTAATGCCAGACTGTGGCGCTAACTTCAGCGCATGAATCAAATAGTTTTTAGCACGATCCAGATGCCCAAGTTGCGCGGCAACGGTTCCTGCTAAATGAAATAAGTTAGGGTCTTTAATATCTTTCTTAATCTGTGGCTCAACAAGCTTTAAAACGCGGTTTAAGTCACCCGCTTCAGCGTAAACGCCGCAATAATTAATAAGATGACGTAAGGTCTTTGGCATCACAGCACGATACAAATCAGCTGCCTGCTTAGCGCTATTCACTTCACCAATACGTAATGCGAGCGCCGCACACTTTATCCAATCACTTTCTAGTGGCTCTTCGTTTTCAATAAAATGATTCAAAATAGCTACTGACTCGGCACGCGATCCGCGACGTACTGCAAGCAGCAAGTCATTAAGCGAGTATGTTTCAACCACTTGTGTTATTCCTTCATAGAGCCGAAAAATAAAAGGCCGGAAACCTATCAGTTTCCGGCCTTTGTCGTTACTTCTTAAAACTTAATTTCTGCACTCAAGCGCACTGAACGTGGTGCTTGGAATGAAGTTGGTAAACCATAAAACTCATTTGGTTGACCGCGTGCGATTATGCCATAACCATAATCAACAGCTTCGTATCCAGCAAAACGTTCTGCAACTTCGTTTACTTCAGTGTGCTGATCGTTATCAAACACATTGAACACGTCTAAACGGAAAGTTACATCAGTGTCTTGAATCTGCATATCGTAGCGCGCTGTTAAATCGAGGCTCCAATTGTTTGGAGTACGACCAAAGCTGCCACGTGGTGTGATTTCGTTGTTATAAACAAACGATTCCGCACCGTACAGAGACGCATAGGTATCAGTTGGGTGGAAGCCAAATGCACTTACTGGACGACCAGATTCCCAACGGAAGTTCGCACCAACGGTTAAGTTCTCGATAACTTGGTAAGCACCGCGAATTTTAACCATGTGACGACGGTCATTCGGTAGATTACCGTACGCGCCATCAACCAATCCAGGTTGGTCAAAGTTGGTGGTTAAACCGGCATCATCCTGACCGTTATCAGAACGAACGAAACCTTCGTTGTTACCCCAGCTATGCGACCACGTGTAGTTTGCATCTAACATCCAAACACCGTCAAACGCACGCTTCACTGAGAAGTCTACTGAAGCATACTTACGTACGGCTTCTGGGTAGCCAAGGTAAGAACCTGGAACCGTGTACTGAGCGTACTCAAGTGGGCCCGCATCACCATCAGGGTCAGTTGTAATTGTTACATCGTTACCTGGGTTGGTGAGTACGTAGTAGTGGAAACCACTCGCACACATTGTACATTCAGAACCAAACTCATCGAGTAAGTACTCATTGAAGCCCGCATCAATTGCCACGTCTTCCAATGAACTACCCAACTCACGATAGCTGGTTTTCACGCCAACTGACCAATCTTCGCTAACCATGGTTTCGAAGCCAAGAATAAACTCGTCTTGATACATTGGGTCAAGATCAGCGTTAACCGTTTCAGCCGTACCTTTCAAAGTACCGTCAGCGTATACTGCGCGACCCGTTAAATCACCATATACTGGCGTATTATCAGGGTTGATTGACGCAACTTCATAGGTGCTAACTACGTAGTACTCATCACCTGCTAAACGAATGTTGGTATTCGTTGCAACAGGTAAGAAATAACGACCATAGTTGGCAAAGGCTTTGGTGGTGCCATCGCCGAATACATCCCAGCTCACACCCACACGTGGTGCCCACTGATCAGATACGTCAACGAATTTCTCACCGGCTTTGTTGTAGTTTTCGAACGTTTCGTTACGCAAACCAATACGCGCCGTGATATCTGGAGTAATTGTCCAAGTATCCTGGATATAGAATGCGTTTGATTTCGTTTCGAACGAACCAGAGTTGCGATAAATATTCTCGTCAACTTCAGTACAACCCGCTAAACGGTCTTCTTGCAGAGCAGCAGGATCACAACCGTAGTAGGTGTATGCGACACCGCCAGCACGCGCTGTGTTCTCATCCGCTTCCAAATCTTCATAGTCGATACCGAAACGTAACGTATGGTCTAACGAAAGGTACCAGTCAAAGTCGATACGGTAAGCAGTACGTTTATCGTTTTGCTCAGAAGGTGTTGCCAAGCCGAAGTTGGTAAACTGACCTGAGTAGCCACTCGCATAAATTGCCACCGTGTCACCCGATGCGTTCACGTTCGAGTAACTTGCCTCGTTCACGCCATAAAGCACACTCATGGTGAAGTCGTCAGACAAAATACCAGTATACTGCAACGCGTATGATTTACCGCCACGTTCCAGAATGTAGTCACCGTACAAATCACCACGCGTATCCGACTCAACTTCGTACATATACTTGCTTGAGTCTAAATCGCTTGAGTTGTTCCAACCGGTAAATTCTAGAATATGATCAGGTGTGATGTACCAATCTAATTTCGCAGCATACAGCAAGTCGCTCGACTCACGGTCGTAATACTGTGACGCGGTTGCGAAATCACTGGTACGGTTTTTCTGATTCACCAAACCGAAGAAGAACAGCTTGTCTTCAATCAGAGCACCACTTGCCCAAACGTTGACGTTCGCTTCTTCGCTGTTATTTTCACTGTTAACGATGTAATACGGGCTACCGTTACGATCGATTTGTGCTTGCTCAGTTAAAATAACGTCAGGTGATTGTGATGCAAGTGCATCAGGCTCCCAATATACGCTTGCGCCAGCTTCAAATTCGTTAGAACCTGATTTTGTGGTTACGTTAACAACACCGCCCGTTGAACGACCATACTCCGCAGAATAACCACCGGTTTTAACTTCGAAAGTTTCATACATTTCGAAAGGCAGTTCAGAACCACCCAAGCCGTTACGGAAGTTGGTTACGTTCAAACCGTTCACGTAGTAAACGTTTTCACCAACCGAAGCACCACCAAAAGAGGTCAAATTACCAAACGATGAATCACCTTTGGTTGTGCCTGGCGCCAATAGCGCGACTGAAGCGATGTCACGCGGGACTGGAACCTTCTCAAGGAAGTCTTGCGTAACAACCAACTGCGACTCTGATGACGAAGTGTCAATCATAGAAACGCTTGAACCACGAACGGTCAACGTTTCCATTTGCTCAGTCGTTGGCAAGGTCAGGTTAATGGTTGTTGCACCAGCAACACCAACGTCAACACGGTCTTCTGCAACCGTACCGTAACCTGGCTTTTCGGCTTTAAGTGAGTAAGCGCCGGGTGGCAACAATGGGAAACGGAAGTTACCGTTCGCATTCGTTTCCACGCTACGAGTCAAGCCCGTTTCAAGGTTAGTAATTGTTACAGAAACATCTGTAACCACTTTACCAGATTGGTCAACGGATTGACCTTGCAAGTAACCCTTAGACGCATCTTGTGCCATTGTCGGAGCTGCAACGCCTAAAGCAGTTGCAACCGCAGCAGCGGCAACTGTACTTCTAAAAAAAGTACGTTTCATACTGTCATTCTCCATGGATTTATTATTCTTTGTTGTCAGATGCGTAGCGGATCGATCGAGTACGCTAACAGGCCACATCTGTCATCTCGAAGTGTAACCAATTGTTACACTTGTACTGTTTTAACAAGATTATCCGTTAAATAAAAGTTCTGAGTCGAAAAAATATACAACATATTTTTAAAATAACGTTAATCGTTAATAGTTATTGGTTATTCGTTAACGATTAACTAATAACGAATAACCAATAACGCGCTTGCGGTTCCAGCAAGTTTCCGTTTAACTAACCTTATCAGCCACACGTGAACAGTATCGACCCAATGACCCTGCTCCTTATCCTTGCCTCGCTGGCCTACATCGCTTTGCTGTTTGCCGTTGCCCACTGGGGCGATAAGCCAAACTCGCTGGCGAATAAAATCAGCTATAAACCAATTATTTACAGCATGTCATTGGCTATTTATTGCACCAGTTGGACTTATTATGGTGCGGTTGGTAATGCAGCCACCGATGGCTGGGCGTATATCCCAATCTTGCTCGGTCCATTTTTGCTATTTGTGTTTGCGCTGCCGCTACTCGAAAAACTTGTCAGTGTATCGAAACAACAAAACATCACCTCAATTGCTGATTTTATTGCGAGCCGCTACGGCAAACGCCAGCGCTTAGCATTGTTTGTAACGCTCATTGCCGCACTCGCAACAATTCCTTACATTGCATTACAATTGAAAGCCGTCGGGCTCACTTTTGTTGTGCTTACCGAAAACACCTCGGCGCTCACCCAGTTTTCCATCAACGAGCTGATTGCGGCGGGTATCATGGCCGTATTCGCCATGCTATTCGGTACCCGTCATATTGAGGTTACCGAATACCGCAACGGCATGATCTTAGCCATTGCCTTTGAATCGGCCGTGAAATTACTTGCTCTGATAGCCGCAGCCATATTTGCCTACTCACTATTTAATGACGCCTCGCCCACCAGCATGTGGCAACAGGTAACTCACCCCACCGACAAAGCCTGGAGCTGGGAAGCGTTCTCAGAATTTGAATTTATTGTGCAAACCTTTATGGCCGCCGGTGTTATTTTGTGTTTACCGCGGCAATTTCACGTTGCAGTGGTAGATAACGTGAATGTCAGCCACCTCAAAACGGCACGCTGGGGCTTCCCGCTCTATTTAGTGTTAGTGGCCGTAGCTATTGTGCCCATCGCCCTAAGCGGTGGACTATTTTTCGGCAATGGGTTCGACGGCGACACCTACGCGCTAAGACTACCGCTACTGCATGACCAAACCTGGCTGGCGGTGTTTATCTTTATCGGCGGCTTTTCCGCAGCAACGGCCATGGTCATTATTGCCTCAGTGACACTCAGTACCATGGTCACCAACGACGTGATCATGCCGCTCATTTTGCAGCGCCAAACGCGCTTCCCGGCTGACTTCCAGAAACGGCTGCTCCTGATACGCCGTGTCGCCATTGCCACCATTTTGCTGCTCAGCTACCTGTGTTATTACTTCTGGGCTGCGGGTACTGGCTTGGTCAGTATCGGCCTATTGGCGTTTTCGGTGGTATTGCAGCTACTCCCAGCCGTGCTCGGTGGCCTGTACTGGCGCCGTGGCCATGCCCGCGGCGTGTATGTCGGCTTGGGAACCGGTTTAATCGCCTGGTTATTCGCCGTGGCCGTGCCCATGTACCTGCCCCACAACATGAACGACACCAGCATTATTACCCAAGGCACGGTGATCAGTATGGCCGTGAACACCGCCTTCTATATTGCTTTTTCATTATTGGCACAGCCGCGCTTAATTGACCGCATTCAGGCCACCGCCTTTGTGAAACCGCGCTCAACCGTAAAAGAGCACAGCGTTGGCCGCCACCATCAAGCCACCAACGGCGATATGATGTTGCTCTTGCAAACCTTCGTTGGCGAACAGCGCACCGCGCAACTTATTGACTACTTTGCTGAATCGCAAGGCGACGATACCAGCCACACCAACAAAGAAGATGTCGCATCACGGGAATTTATCGACTACGTAGAGCGCGTGCTTACCGGCGTATTAGGTGCCGCAACGGCACGGTCCTTAGTCGAAGCTGCCTTGCGCGACCGTCGCTTACACCTTGAAGAAGTGGTCCACTTTTTTGATGACACCACCCAAGCCCTGCAAACGCAGCAATCGATATTGTTCAGCTCACTGGAAAACTTAGCGCAAGGCATCTCGGTGGTTGACGCTGAATTACGTCTGGTGGCATGGAATAAACGCTATTTAGACCTGTTTAATTATCCCGAAGGGATGGTCAAACCCGGCCAACCCATAGCCACATTAATTCGCTACAACGCCGAACGCGGCGAATGCGGCCCTGGCGAAATTGATGCGCTGGTGGCGAAACGCCTGAAGCACATGCAATTGGGCTCACCCCACCGTTTTATTCGGCGCCGTGGCGATGGCCGGGTAATTGAAATGGTGGGTAACCCGCTTCCCAACGGCGGCTTTGTAACCTCGTTTACCGACATTACCGAGCACGTGGAAACCCAGCAAGCATTGGAAGAATCCAACATCGACCTGGAACAACGCATTAATGTGCGCCAGAAAAAAATCCGCGAGATTAACAACGAGCTGACCGAAGAAATTGAGCGCCGTCGCAAAGTTGAAGTTGAGCTGAAAAAGGCCAAGCAAGAAGCCGAAGAAGCCAACGCCTCAAAAACGCGATTTCTGGCACTGGCCAGTCATGACATTTTGCAACCGCTCAATGCTGCGCGGCTGTATTTGTCCGCTATGGATGAAACCAACCTTAACCCCAACAATTTACAGCTAACCAGCAAGCTCGATACGGCCTTGGCCTCCACCGAGCACTTGCTCAGTACCCTGCTACAAATTGCTAAAATGGACCAAGGTGCGTTGCAGCCCAACTTCCGTCATGTGCGCTTAAGTACCATTATCGAGCCACTGATTCACGAATACAGCGTGCTTGCTGAGCAACGCGGTATTCGCTTAAAAACACGTTTACACGACAGTGTCGTATACACCGACCCAACCTATTTACGGCGTATCATTCAAAACTTTCTGTCAAATGCCGTTAAATATAACCGTGACAACGGGAAAGTTTTACTTGGCGTGCGCCGTCGCGGTGAGCATTTACTGATTGCGGTGTGGGACACTGGCCCTGGTATTACCTCACAACAGCGCCATCGGGTATTTGATGCGTTTTACCGCGGCTCCAATACGCGCGCTGAAGGCGTTGGGCTGGGCTTAAGCGTGGCCAAACGCATGAGCGAACAACTGCACTGTGAATTGCGTTTAAAAACTGTGGAAGGCTCAGGCAGCTGTTTCTCGGTAAAAGTGCCCCTTGGCAGCCCGGCACAAGTATACGACAAGCCCGAACAGCCAAGTACCGCCGACTTGCACCAAGGTTTGGTGATGGTGTGCGTGGACGACGATCAAGAGAACCTCAGTGCGTTGCGGGCGTTACTGGAAAAATGGGGATGTACAGTTGAAACGTTCACCAGCAGCGCGACAGCATTGGAGTATGCCAGCACCCATGATCGGCCAGACGGCATTTTGCTGGACTATCAACTTGGTGATGATGACCACGACGGCCTAAGCCTTGCTGCTTCGTTGCGGGAGTATTGGGGTGAAACCTTGTCCGGTGCGTTAGTTACCGCCATGCGCGACGACACCGTGCGAAAACAGGCGCGCGAGCGTAACCTACACTTTTTAGCCAAGCCGGTTAAGCCCGCCGCGCTTAAATCCTTACTCAAATATCTGGAACGTCAATAGCCGTTACATTTTACTCAAAGTCGTTGCCCGACAAATGCCGTTTTCAATGGTTAATTGCGGGCGCGGAATCACTTCACAGGTACTCATTTCTTGCGTTGCCTGAATGTGCTCCACGCGTAGCTGCGTGTATTCCGTGATCAGTTTTTGCAAAACCTGCTCATCGGTTACCTGAGTGGAATACGCAATATAATATTCCGGCCCACCACACGCACGTTTGCCGACTTCCGCCAGCTTGCACTGTTCCAGAGAATCGGCCCGTGGAATACTAACCATGGTGCGAATTTGGTTATCCAACGCCGCAATCCGCGCATTGCGCATTGCCGCTGCTGCCGGTTCCATTGCTTGTTCGGCAACCGTCGCACCATTTTGCGAACCGTTTTGCGCACCATTGTCCGCTTGCGTCTCGTCAACGCGCTCAGCGTCCACACAACCGCCAAGCAGCACCAACAAAGCAATAGTACTTAGTCCCTTAACCATACAACACCTCATTGTTTTTTATGAAAATAAGCAAGGCGACGTAGGCCAATTAATGGCAACGCCAACATCAACATAAACCACTGCAACGTCCCGCCGGAGCTCTTTTCCGGGGCAGGCGTTACGGTCACAGACACCGTTTGTGAGCTGGTGGTAACACCGTCACTCACCGTCACTTCAACTTGCACGGTGGTATTGGTGGTCACTTGCGGTGCGGTAAAGGTTGCAACAGCAGTGGTTGCGCCCGATAAACTCACCCCAGCGCCGCTTACCACACGCCATTGATAGCTCAAGTCGTCGCCATCTGCATCACTGCTTGCCGAAGCATCTAAACGAACCGTTTCACCTGAATTGACAGAACCCGGTGACGACACCGAAACTTCAGGCGGTGCGTTCGTTACTTCAACCGTCACGGTTGCCGTGGCTGACGTTGCCCCCGCAGCGTCCACCAACTGCACGGTAAAGGTATCCGTGCCACTCCAGCCATCATCAGGGGTATAGCTTGCCGTTAATCCGTCAAAACTGGCGGTACCATTGCTCGGTGCACTCACCACAGTGCCTGACAAGGCGCCCTGCGGTGCAGCCAAAATCGGCAACTGGGCATCGTATGCCACGCCCACGCCGTTCTCAATACTGCTAACCTGCATCAACACCACAAAATCGCGGCCCAATTGCTCAGTTTGTTCAGTAAAGTCAACGGTCGTTGCGCGGCCCGTGCTCCCTGGCACACTCACGTTGCTCAACGCACCAAAGTCTTGCACGGTTGCGGGCACATCAAATACCACCGAAGCCCGTTCACCGTATGTAAAACTGGCCGCAAGTGCCTGCCCGTTGGCTGGGTATACCCCAGTTGCAGTGTCTGAGTAATAGTACGTTTCACCCACGGTGCCGCGCATGTTTTCCAAGCCAACCGCAGTTGCATAAACAGGGCCACCGCCGTCACTAACATCCACGTAATTAAAGAAAGCTTCGTTACTATTCAGGCGGAACCACACATTGAAGGTATAACGCGAACCGTCGTCCACTTCACCGGGTGCCACCCAGCTTCGTGCCCGCAACCATTCCAGCACCAAGAAAGTATCTGCGCCTTCAGTCACCAGCGCGTAACGCATTTCGCCGTCGCCGTTTACAAACTCAAAGTCGGTCCACAGCGGCGCAATCACGCCATTTGGCTCCGCTTCATCCGGCAGTGCCGCAGCGTTTGCGGTAAGCAATGCACGGCTCGGCCCCATTTCAACCAAGCCGTTGCTCCACATGGAAAACACGCGGCGATCGGCGCCGTCAAATTGCCAGAATGCGCCATCGCCTTCTAATTCAATTTCAGCTACCAAGTCATCACAGCCTTCGGCGCAAACACTACTGATAGTAATATCTTTGCTGGTGGCCACATCGTCTAAACTCATGCCAGCAAAGGCAAAGCCCGGCGCGTCGGTTACCGAAACCGTATCCGGCACATCGTTTTGATTGCCCTGCCACAGCAACATGCCAGTGTCTTGATTGGCACTGTAGCTTAGCTGGTCACTGCGCGTTAAGGTTAAAGCGATGGCATCGTAATCTACCGCGAACGCCGCATCGGTTGGCAAGGCCACACTGAAGTCAGTTGGGTTGCCGGTAAAACCAAGTGCGCCGCGCAATTGCAACTGCATGGGTTCGCCAACAACAACGTCACCCGACGCCACAGCACCGGAAATAATACTGGTGTTGTCCGAAAGCGAGGTATAAACGGCCACCGGCAGTTTCGCATCAACAAAAGTGCCGCTACTGTCAGATAGCGTCAGGCGACCATACTGCCAACCTTCAGCCGCGAACGCAGTATTAATCGTTACGCTCAGTACTTTACTTTCGTTAGCCGCCAACGTCAGCGAACTCGGAAAGTTGGCTGTCATGTTGGCATCATCAAAGCTCATGCTCAGTTGCCAGGTACGCGAACTGTTGCTGACATTGGTGACCGTGCGCTCAAACGTACAGGTACCGATGCAGGCATTGTCATTTAACGAAGCGCGACTAAAGGTAATGCCGGTATCCGCTGCAGCCGCGACATCAACACGCCCTGCACCAATTTGGTGCGGTGTGGCTAAATTGTCATTGTCATCCTGGCGAATGTTAACTTCCGCTGATGTCATTAATGCCGACTTGATTTGATCATGCGTCCAGCTTGGGTTCAATGCACGCAACAGTGCAGCCGCACCCGCCACGTGCGGGCTTGCCATAGATGTACCACTTAACAAGGCAATGCTTTGCCCTGGGTAAGCTGAAAGAATGTTGCTACCTGGTGCCGCAATTTCCGGCTTCAATAGCGTGCTGTCACGATTCGGACCGCGCGAACTGCTGGCGCTGAGCCGATCACGCAAATCCTCACTGATAATGCGCTCCGGCGCATTAATCGTGGCCTGCTCGCCAGCTGACCAGCCTTGTTGCAACTGATTACCAATGGCCTCACCAATGGACACACTCGGCAAGGTTGCCGCCGCCAAATCCATGCTTAAAAAACCGGCTTCATTGTTATACAACACCATGGCTTTCGCGCCAGCGGCCTGTAAATTGTTGGCTTTTTCTTCAAAGGTACAGGTGCCGCGCTGCACCAAAACAATGGCGTCCGTAAACGTACCTGCACTGAACGCATTGCACGCAAGCTCATTGGTTGGCGCTTCTTGTTTTGCCGTTAAAAATGACCCGCTAATTGCGCTGGAAATGGTGAAGTTGCCACTACCTACGGTCACATAAAACGCATCGGTATAATCGCTGTGTTCCATAAAGGTAGCGAATTCACGGCCAGTCTGAGTGTTCGCCACCGCAAACATTTCATCAATACATGCTGGGCAGCCCATCGAGCTTTCTTCCGGGCCGTCATTGCCAGCAGCAGCAATATTCACAATGCCCATTTCGTCAATGGCGCGCACAATATCGGCTTCATATGGGGCTAAGCCATTGTCCAAGCTACCCCATGAGTTGTTAATCACATCCGCGCCGTCATTAGCCGCCGCTTCTAACGCTTGCGCTAAGCTAATTGACGAGCCGGTGGTGGTGCCATCGGCATTCACCCACAAGGCTTTGTACGCGAAAATATTAGCCCCCGGCGCTACGCCAGAGAAATTCACAGCCACGCCATTGAAGGTGGTGCTCAGTGGGTTGCCTGCGGCAGTTCCCGCTACGTGGGTGCCGTGGCCATCAAGGTCAGCTGGCGAGTCAACGTATTCGTCGGGGTGAAGGTCGGCGCCGGCTGGCACGAAGTAACGCGCCACGGCCAACTTATCATTACAAAACGTTGGCTCGGTCGCACAATAGTCATCGGTAACCCCAACGTCGGGTACCGTGTGCCCCGCGTCTTGAAACATCGGGTGTTCCGGGTCAATGCCGGTATCAATAATGGCAATATTCACCCCAGCGCCAGCACTGGCTTGGCCGCCCAGTTGTTGCCATACCGCAGGCGCTTCAATCAAGGCATTGGAGGTGTCCGTTTGCACATACACTTCGCGGTCGGCATGCACTGATTTGATGCCCGCCACACCTTGTAAGCGTTGCGGCAAATCGTCGCCTGCATACTCAACAATGACCGCGTTCAAAGTAAGATTTAACTGACCTTTGAGTGCCGCTTCCGGCACGCGGTCTTGAATGCTCGCCATAACCTGTTGCTGACGTTTACCCACAAAACTCGCGTAGTCGCGCACAGGCGCTGACTTCATGCTCATACGCTCTTGCCCAGTCACTTTGGCTGAGTTAGCAACGTAATCACCAATGCCGCCTTTGTAGGTCGCGACACTGGGTTCTTGTAATTGAATTAAATAACGCTGCACGTTGCTGTTGCGCACGGCGCGCATATCACTAACCGGTTGCTGCACTTTGCGCTGCGGCGCTTTCACGGTGCGTTCATGCACGGTGATTTGAATATCAGATGGGTTGGTTTGTTCGCCAACTACTTGTTGGGCATTCGCGGCAGGAATCAGCGTAAAACTCGCAGCTATGGCAAGCGCAATACGGCTGGCTGCTGCGACAGTTGGATACGTCATGGTACATCCTTTAATAAAAAAACGGCGATAAAGCATTCTATCGCCGTTTTGTATTGAATTACAAAATTTAAAAAATTGTAATTTTTATCGTGTTAATTTACACCGTGTTTACACCGTACGGCGACGTAACCACACCAGTGGCAATGCCAGTAAGGTGAATAACCAACCGAATGAACCGCTTGATGTGTCTTGTGCCTTAATCGCAACAGTCACTGTTTGTTGGCTGGTTGCACGACCATCAGACACAGTCAACATGAAGTTCGCTTCGGAGTCTTCGTCAACACGCGGGGCAATAAAGCGTGCTGCCGCCGTATTGGCATTGCTCAACGATACCGTTGCACCGCCAATAAACTGCCATTGGTAGGTTAACGTATCGCCTTCAGCGTCGGTTGTACCTGCTGCGTTTAACACCACAACAGTATCAGGCGTCACTGAACTTGGCGCATTGATTGAAATCACTGGCGCTGTGTTCGGATCAGCCAATACGGTGACCGTTACAGTTGCAGTAGATTCTTCCAAGCCGTCAGAAACAGTTACTGAGAAGCTGAAGTCCGTGTCGTCTTCTTCAAACAATGGCGCTACAAATGAAGCAACCGCAGTGTCTGCATCAGCAAGCTCAATCTCTGGGCCTGCGGTTTGCGTCCACGTATAGGTTAATGCATCGCCTTCAGCATCGTTTGAAGCAGATGCGTTCAGCTCAACAGTGTCACCGTTTTCTGCCGTTTCAGGGGCGCTCGCTGCCGCCACGGGTGCAGTGTTGGTTACGGTCATTTGCACCGTATTTTCGGTTGAGGTTGAACCTGCAGCATCCACGACGCGGTACGAGAAGCTATCGGTACCCGTCCAGCCAGTAGTTGGCGTAAACGTTGCCGTCATGCCGTCCATGGTTAGCGTACCATTCTCAGGTTGCGCAGTGATTTCAACAGATAACGCACCATCAGGCTTGATCAGTAATGGCAGAATTGCGTCATACGACTCGGTACCGCTGCTAACATTCAACAGCGTTAACAAGTCTCGTTGTGGCGCACCAACTGCGTCCGTCAGGTCAATAGTCATAGCGTTGCTATGCGCACCGCTGTCGCTCACTGCAGCTACGTCACCAAAGGTTGCAACGCTGGCATCCAGGTCAATCTGCACAGAGGCAGCTTGCCCCTGACTCATGCCTGCAATAAAGGCTTCGCCATCAATTGGGTAATAGCCAGTACCGCCAGCGTAAACCATGCTGCCAGTGTTACCATCCATGCTCTCTACACCAATAACAGCATAACCCAGCGGGGTCGATTGGTTGATATCAAGGTAGTTGTAATAGACTTCATTCGTACCCAGGCGGAACCACGTATTAAAGGTATACGTAACACCGGTGGTGTCGCCATACGCTTGCACGTTGTACCACTCGAACACGAGCCACAAATCGACACCGTCATTAACGACGTTATAACGAAGTTCACCTTCACCGGCTTCGGTTTCAAAGTCAGACCAAAACGGCGCCAAAATACCATTTGGTTCGGCAGTATTCGGTAAACCTTGAATCTGATACGTAACGCCAACGCGGTTGCCGCCAACTTCAATCACGCCATTTTCCCAGAAGGTAAACAATGTGTGATTGGTACCTTCGTATTCCCACGTTGGTAACCCATCGATGTTGAGTGTTGTACCCGACTCATCACAACCAGCGTCACAAATCACCACAGGCGTGATGCCGAACCCTGCCAATGCGTCGAAGCCCATGCCTACGTAAGGGAAGGCCGGCGCTGGTTCCAATGTTGCAACAGCTGGGTTATCCGTTTGAGAACCCACCCACGTGTAAGTACGCGCGGTGGTATCTAGCGTAGAACTGTTGGTGGTACTTAAGGTTTCAGTAACAGCTACAGAAGTTTCATCAACCACGAAGTTCTCGTCGCTTGGGAACTGTGCGGTAACGGTTACATCTTCACCGGTAGCACCCATGCTGGCAATCATGCTCATGGTAATTGGGCTTTCAGCAACCAACTCACCTGCCGTAACGCCGCTGCTTAGAGCACCGGTGTTTTCCGACAGCGCGGTATACACCGCAACAGGTAACCGCGCATCTGCGTACGTGCCACCAGCATCGGTAAAGGTTACGGTGCCGAACTGCCAATCTTCACCAGCTTGCGAGCCGTTGATTTCCATTGCGAACTCAGCGCTACCGCTGGCATCCAAGGTTACTGTATTCGGGTAGGTTGCTGTGATATTCGGGTTCAGGAATTCAACCGAAACATGCCACTCAGCCGCCGCATCATTCAAGTTGGTCACTTGACGTGTAAAGGTACACACGTTCATACACATTGGATGCGCGAGTGATGCCGTATCGAAAGTGATGCCGGTATTAAATGCCGCTGGCATTTCTAAACGCCCTGCACCCACATCAAACGGGTCAGCAGCCGTTTCACCATCTTCTTTCTTCACGCCAGCTTTTGATGAGGTCATCAAAATTGACTTCACTTGCTGCGGTGCTAGCGCTGGATTATGTGCAAGTACCAAAGCTGCAGCGCCTGCCACATGCGGCCCAGCCATCGAGGTGCCACTCAACGTGGTATAGCCTTGACCTGGTGCCGCCGATAAAATGTCGTGCCCAGGCGCAGCAATTTCCGGTTTCAGCATGTTCGCATCACCGTTCGGTCCGCGTGAACTGAAATCAGACATGATATCCACCCGCGCCGCATCCGTCTCAACTGAGTTTGGATTAATCGTCGCTTGCATGCCAGCAGCCCAAGCTGCTTCAATTGCTTGGCCGTCGGCCTGCATAATAGATGCGCTAGGCAGAGTTGAAGCACCTGTGGTCATAATGATCACTTCGTCAGGCACGTTGTTATACAACACCATCGCCACCGCGCCAGCAGCCTGCACATTATTGGATTTGCTCTCAAACGAACAGGTGCCGCGTGTTACCAAGGCAATTTGACCAGCAAACGCATCTGCAGCGAACGGAGCACAAGCTTCGATATTGGCTGCATCCACTTGCGAAGCAGGCAGTAAGTCTGCGGTAATCGGTGCCGTAACTTCGAAGTCACCGTTGCCCAAGTTCGCTTCAATCGGGTCAAAACCTGTTACGTCAAGGTCATTAACAAACACACGACCGGTCTGCGTACTAGCAACCGTAATGGTTTCTTCAATACAGCCCGGGCAGCCCACTGTTACGGGTGCCGGACCTGAGTTACCTGCAGAGGTAACCGTGACCACGCCCATCTCATCCAGTGACTTCATAATCGGCGTGTAATAGCTTGATGCTGGGCTTCCGCCAGCGCCACCACCCCATGAATTGTTAATAACATCGGCACCATCAGCTGCGGCGGCCTCAAGCGCATCCGCAAGGCTCAAGGTTAAACCTGAACCACGACCATCGGAGGTATTCCACAGGGCTTTATAAACAAATAAGTTCGCGCCCGGTGCCACGCCAGAAAAGTTAAAGGCAACACCATCGTAAGTTGTACTCACTGGGTTACCGACAGAGGTACCCGCCACGTGCGAACCGTGGCCGTTCATGTCTTGCGGTGAGGTCATGAATTCATCAGGGTGCACGGTGCTTGGTGCTGGAAAAAAGCGTGCAACCGCTAACTTGTCGTTACAGCTACCCGGGTTGGTCGCACAATAATCATCAGTTGCAGCAGTCACTGCAGCATCGTGACCATTATCCGCAAACATTGGGTGAGCAAAATCAATACCGGTATCGATAACCGCAACATTAACACCTTTGCCGGCTACATCTTGGCCGCCGAGCATCTGCCACACATCCGGTGTGTTGATCAGATCATTGGAGGCATCCATGTCAACATAGTAAATTTCGTCTTCATGCACCGCTTTTACGCCCGGCACGCCGCGCAGCTTCTCTTTTAAGTCGCCGCCTTTGTAGTCCACAATCACGCCGTTAAAGGTTAGCGTCAGGTGCGACTCGGCTTTTAGCTCTGGAACGCGTTTGCTGATTTCTGCCAGCACGGCATCTTGACGACGCTGCAAGTATTGCGCGTAGTTTTGTACAGGCTTTGATTTTACATCAAGGCGCTCTTGCCCAGTGGCTTTTGCGAATGTTGCTGCAAAGCCCGCAATGCCGCCTTTATAAATAGCGACAGCTGGCTCTACCATTTCAATCAAATAGCGTGTCGATTTCTGCGCTGCGGCGAACTCATCCAAGCTCATATGCACTTTTTCGCCGTGCACTGTGCCCGTTCGCTCCGTTACTTTTAGCTTCGCGTCAACACTTTGGAACTCTTGAGCTACCGCGGCGGACATGCTTGTTGCTGCTGCAACGGCGATCGCCAGGGTTGACCATCGAGCTGTTAGAATTGTTTTCATTGCTCTTCCCTTGTGTCTGTAAGATATGTGCGACATTGTCCAATCGCAACGAAAGAAATTACCACATCTTGTTAACAAATAAACAATTTATGTTTAAAGGTTGTAACAAAATGTTTCAGACATGTGACAAGGGGCTTTAATAAAACGAAAAAGCTAACTTAGGTTGGATTCAAGCTGCAAGCGTTCAGCCAGCAATACTGCTTGGGTGCGGCTATAAACGCCGAGCTTTCTGAATATCGCGGTAATGTGTGCTTTTACGGTGGCTTCAGTGATATTAAGTTGGTAGGCAATTTGCTTGTTGAGCAAACCTTCGTGTAACAAATACAGCACGCGGTATTGTTGTGGGGTTAAATCGGCCACTTTTTTGGCGAGCTCTTGGTCCTCATCCGTCAAGTTGTCTAAGCGCCCGCGCACTTCTTCAGGCACCCAGGTGTCGCCCTGCAAAATCACATCAATCGCCTCTGCAATTTTAGCTGACGGCAGTGACTTTGGAATAAAACCCAAGGCACCGAAACCAATGCATTTCGCTACAACAGCAGGGTCTTCTGAGCCAGAAATAATCGCAACAGGTAACAGGGGGAAGTCTTCGCGGATACGAATCAAACCATACAAATCGCCACTGCCTGGCATGTGCAAGTCAAGCAGCAGCAAATCAAGATCGTCATCGTCATTTAAAGCAGCCAAAGTCGCATCAAGATCACCGGCCTCGCGTAATTCCAGTTCGGGATAATGATTCGCGAGTGCGCCTTGCAGCGCCTCGCGAAACAACGGGTGATCATCAGCGATTAGAAATTTGGCCATGCTCTACTTGTTTAAGCGGTTCTCTATTAACGAATCTACCACAGACGGATCCGCAAGCGTAGAAGTATCACCTAAGTTTTCAAACTCATTCGCGGCTATCTTGCGCAAAATACGGCGCATGATTTTACCCGAACGTGTTTTCGGTAAATCGGCTGTCCAATGAATGAAGTCCGGTGTGGCAATTGGGCTTAACTCTTTACGCACCCAGTCGCGCACTTCTTTGGTTAGCTCGTCGGTAATTTCGGTGCCGGCCATTGCTGACACATACACGTAAATACCCTGGCCCTTCACGTCATGCGGATAACCCACCACCGCAGCTTCAGAAATCTTCGCATGCTCAACCAGCACCGATTCAATTTCGGCGGTGCCTAAGCGGTGACCCGAAACGTTCAACACGTCATCCACACGGCCTGTAATCCAGTAGAAACCGTCTTCATCCCGACGCGCACCGTCACCGGTGAAATACATTTTTTTGTATGCAGAGAAGTACGTTTGCTCAAAGCGCTCATGGTCGCCCCATAAGGTACGCATTTGGCCTGGCCACGAATCTTTCAGCACCAGGTTGCCGTCAACGGCGCCTTCAAGCTCATTGCCATCGGCATCCACCAAGGCTGGCTGCACCCCAAAGAATGGTCGCGTTGCTGAACCCGGTTTCAAGTCCGTTGCACCCGGCAACGGCGTAATCATGATGCCGCCCGTTTCGGTTTGCCACCAGGTATCGACAATTGGGCAACGGCTCTCGCCAATCACCTTGTAGTACCATTCCCACGCTTCTGGGTTGATCGGTTCGCCAACGGAACCCAGCGTGCGCAATGACTTACGGGTAGATGTTTCTGCCGCAGCCGTGCCTTTTGACATCAACGCACGAATGGCAGTTGGTGCCGTATAGAGAATGTTCACGCTGTGTTTGTCGACCACTTCACCAATACGGCCGACACCCGGATAGGTTGGCAACCCTTCAAAAATCAAGGTGGTCGCGCCGTTCGCCAACGGCCCGTAAACAATGTAGCTGTGCCCGGTAATCCAACCCACATCGGCGGCACACCAGTACACATCGTCTTCGTGGTAATCAAATACCAGTTCGTGCGTCATCGACGCATACACCATGTAGCCACCGGTAGTGTGTAACACGCCCTTCGGCTTACCCGTTGAACCTGAGGTATACAGAATGAATAATGGGTCTTCGGCGTTCATCACTTCAGGCTGACACTCAGCTGGCACGTCTTTGACCAATTGGTCCCACGCCACATCGCGGTTGTTATCCCACTCAGTTTCTTCATGGATAACTTTCGCCACTACCACATGCTCAACCGACGGACAACGCCCGCCACGCAACGCTTCATCAACATTCGCTTTCAGTGGCGTGGTTTTGCCACCACGACGACCACCGTCTGCAGTCACGATAACTTTTACACCGCAATCATTCACGCGGTCGGCAATTGCATTCGGCGAAAAGCCACCAAAAATAACGGTATGTACGGCACCAATACGCGCACAAGCCAACATCGCGTAAGCCGCTTCCGGCACCATCGGCATATAAATCGCAACCCGGTCGCCCTTTTGCACACCGAGCTTCTTCAAACCATTTGCAAACCGCGACACTTCATGGTGCAGCTGCTTGTAACTAATCTCTTCGCTTACGCTTGGGTCATCGCCTTCCCAAATAATCGCAGTTTTATCGCCGCGCTCCGCCAAATGGCGATCAACGCAGTTGTAGCACGCATTCAAGGTGCCATCTTCAAACCATTTGATACTCACATTACCCGGCGCAAAACTGGTGTTCTTCACCTTACTAAACGGGCTAAACCAGCTGATGCGCTGGCCATGCTCACGCCAAAAACCTTCCGGGTCTTTCACGCTCTGCGCATACATCGCTAAATACTTGTCATTATCAATATGCGCCCGCGCTTTCGCATCCGCCGGCACTTTATAAACTTCATGATGCATAGAACCTCCTATTGAACTGCTAGTTCGATATTAGCTATTGGATATTAGCAAAACCCGAAAAACTGCTCTTCTTTCTCTAATATCTAATAGCTAATAGCTAATATCGCTCTTGTTTTTCATGCTTATACCTTCAGTTATTGCGCGCGATCAAGCCATTAGACCATAGTCTAGATTGATAATTAGCGCGTCATGTTAAAAGCTTAACACCATGGTTATTCGTTAATCGTTATTGGTTATTCGTAGCAAAAACCAAAGAGCGAAGAAGCTTTTCGAATAACGACTAACGATTAACGAACAACGTCTTACAAAACAGGAGCACAGCAATGTTGCAGAAAACTCTAACCAAATCGCTAGTTGCCAGTGCAGTTCTTGCCAGCTTGGCAGGCGGCTTAGCCACGAATGCACATGCCGCAGAAGGGCCAGAATGGTCGTTCAGCGGTTACGTTAAACTCGACGCCATGATCTCTGACTACGGTGACGGCTCGGCCGGTTCTGGTACCGACAAGAACATCGGTCGTCAGTTCTATATACCTAGCTTAACGCCGGTTGGCGGTCAAGGCGACGACCAAGTCACTGACTTCCATGCACGCCAGTCTCGCTTCTTTTTCGACGTAAAACAACAGCTTGAAAACGGCGAAGACATTAGCGGTCGCATCGAAATTGACTTCTTAACGGTACCAAGTGGTGACGAACGTATCACCAACTCGTACGCGCCGCGTTTACGCCAAGCCTATTTAACCTACAAAAACTGGATGATTGGCCAAGCGTGGTCAAACTTCCAAGACTTGAGCATCTTGCCTGAATCAGTCGACTTCGTTGGTGCAACCGACGGTATGGTGTTTATGCGCCAGCCGCAAGTACGCTACAGCAGCGGCGCGTGGAGCTTCTCAATCGAAAACCCAGAAACCACTGTGAGCTTGGTTGATCCGGTTAGCGGCGGCGTATCGCGTGCAGCCACTGGCGAAGGCATCATGCCTGACTTTACCGCCAAGTATAAAGGCGCAAGCGGCAATTTGAGCTACAGCGTAGCAGGCTTAGTGCGCCAACTGGCTTATGACATTGACAGTGACGGCAGCGACGAAACCGCAACCGGTTACGGCGTTACCTTAGGCGGTAAATTCGCCTTTGATAACGGCAATGACATTCGTGCGTCGTTCACCGCAGGTTCAGGTATCGGCCGCTACTTGGGCTTAAACACCTTTAACGGTGCTTACGTTGACCAAAACAACAGCCTTGAAACGCTGGACGTGATGGGTGTGACGTTCGCTTACCGTCACAACTGGACCGACAAAACCCGTTCTAACATCGTGTACAGCCGCGGCTGGGCCGACAATACCGATAACTTAGAAGGCTCATTGGCCACTGAATTCACCCAACGCATCGGCTTCAACGTGATGCACTCGGTGGATAAAAAGCTAACCTTCGGTGGCGAATTGTCGCTGGCACAGCGTGAAAACGAATCCGATCAAGAAGGTGATTTAACGCGCCTGCAGTTCATGGCGATGTACAGCTTCTAACTGCAAGTACGATATTAACCATTAGATATTAGAAAGGCACCGCGAGGTGCCTTTTTGTTTTGCGAATATCTAATATCGAACGGCTAATATCGCTTATTGTTCAACGTTAGAAACTATAACGGAAACCAAGATTTGCCGTCATACCCTTCCCTTTCACACTATAGCCAGAGCCATAACGCAGTGCTTGCGAGCGAGCCGGAAAATAGTCGTTGTTCAGAAGGTTTTCAACGCCAGCAAAGAAGTTCCAATTGTGCCACGTATAATCGGCCGACATATTCAGCAGATTATAGCTACGTATAGGGCCTTGATCGCCTGTATAGAAGCCTTCTGCGTTCGGTTCAAAACGATCACGATTAAATACATGAAGCCAATAGAGGCTCACGTTCAAATTTTCCGTGCCTTGATAACGCAGTGCCGTACTTAATTTAGGCGCGCTAATTTGGCGAGCTCCGAGGTAAATATCATTCGCCGTATCTTTACCTTCGGTATAACCATAGGCCGCATTAATGCGCCACGCATCGTTCAGACGATAATCCACAGTCGCCTCAAAACCCCAAATTTTCTGCGGAGCACGAACTGGACGGTAGATACCTGTCGCAGGGTCAAACTTACTGCCTGTACCAAGTTCTGATGTGCTTCTGAACAAAGCCAAGCTGTAGTAAAGATCGTCATACTCACTGCTTAAACCTATTTCGTAATTTTTGACAATTGACGCTTCACCTTCAATTAATGAAAGATCGCTTACCGTTGCGGTTCGTAGCAACAAACCCAAGTCTGGAATTTCATAACCTTCAGAATAGCTAATGTATGGTGAAACACCATTGTCAGCACGGTAACGCAAACCCACATTAAAAGTGTTCGCCGCGTAATCCATTTCGCCCCCACTCACAGCCATTTCAGTTGAGCAAGTTTGTGCATCGCGACAGAGTTTCAGCGTTGTGTAATCGTCAACGGCAACGTTAATATCTTCGCGTCGAACACCTGCTTTCACAGTCCAGTCATACCCCAAGTCCCATTTGGTTTGCAAAAATAATGCGCTGGACTGCATATCCATTTCCGGAACCCATATACGTCCATCCAGCAACGGCTGAGAGGTAACATCTTCCAGTAAATCAACGCCATAAATAAACGTTGTTGGAATTCCTGCTAGGTCAAACCGGCTCGTAAACACTGAACGTAAACCAGCCTTTTCGGACAAAATAGCAGATTGGCCACCGCTATATCCTTCATCGGGATTCGACAACGAAGGTGACCAAAAAAATACGTTATCAATTTTTTGCTTATAGATATCAACCGTCCAAGCTGTATTGCTAAATAGCTCAACATCACTGTATTTCAGCATAAGGTTGTAGTTACCCTCGGGACCCTGCGGCGCACCGAGTTTTATTTCACCTTCCGGAAGCGGTTCTGCATACGTTTTTTCACCCAAATCAATATTCCCGGGTACATCACGGTAATTCGCATTTTGGTCCGAATCGTAATAATTGTACGTGAATTGGAAAGCCTGTTCTGGATTGAGGTCATAGCTTAATTTTAAAAACGCGTCGCGCTGTTTACTGTCTGACAACCCGTACTGCAAACCTAAAATATCACCCTCGGCATCGCGTTGTACGCCGTAATTCTCTTGCGATACTTTGACCACATATCCCAGCGCATCTGACTTCCCGCTGGCACTGAGTACTGAGCGGTAGCCAAGGCTATCTTGCGTCTTAACTAAGCTAGTGTTGACGGATTGAGTGAACGAAACTTCAGCGTCGCCTGGTTTCGGTTGTTTGGTAATGTAGTTGATAACACCACCAGCGGCCCCATTGCCCCACACCGACGTTGCACCGTTGAGCACTTCAATGCGTTCGATTGCTGCAGGGTCTAATGTTCGCACGCCTAAAGAACCGTTACGTAATGGTGTATCCTGCGGCACACCATCAATCATAATAAGCATGTTGCGACCGCGTAATGTCTGGCCAAAATTACTCGTGCTACCGGTATTTGGTGACATTCCTGGTACCACGAACGACAAGATAGCTTGCAGCTCAGAACTTACATGCAAGTTTTCTTGAATTGTTGCTTGGTCTATCACGGTAATACTGGCGGGTACTTCATCAAAGTTTTCAACAATTCGGCTGCCGGTTACTGTGATGCGTTCTAAGCCCTCATTTTCGGTTGACTGCGCATAGCTGTTGAAAGAGAGCGTTGCCACGATCACGGCCGTGGCAATTCGGTTTACTGAGAAGTTCATTGCGAGATCACTTTTATTGTTTTAGACGGAGCCTGATCATAACCAAACTAAATCTAAATGACAATAATTCGCATTCACAAATACTAAACCATCGGTTTGGTGATCTTGCCGTGGTTGCCGGCGCGATTAAAGATACTGGTGATTCGTGCTGAGCGCACAATCAACCAGGTCATGCCGAACAGGCCGAGGCCGAGTGCTAACGCAAGCCAGCGGTTATACACGGTAGACGAGTAAATGCCGCCGTTACCCACGGGCACAGGCTCAACCGGCGCAATGGGTAAGCCGTAGCGATTCGCCAAGTTCTTGATGCCAATAAAATGGATGCCAGGAATCTCTTCTTGTAAGAAATAACCCATCACGGTGTCCACCGCAAAAGCCCGGGCCGGGGCATCTTTTTGTAAGCCTGATTTGAACATATCATCAATGCCTGGCGGGCCAACAATGGTTGCGCCACCACCTACGTTCACAAAAGCTTTGTAGCTGCGGTCCGCTGAATACTCGCGGAATATCGCAATTCTGTCCGCCACAGCTTCTTGATAGTTCGCAGGCTCAATCATTTTTAAATCAGCGCGCTCAATGGAATTACGCAGTGACGCGATGCCCTCTTCCGAAATACCAATACCGCGGTCTTCAATACCACCCAACGAGGCATAAATCGGTTTTAGCGACAACACGCCAGCGTCACGCAAAGCGCGCTCCATGTCTAACCAACTGAAGCCGGGCACGTTCGCACCCCACTGCGACGACGACGCCGAAGCAATAATCACCGCATCGGCTTCCAGCGCTTCCAGAGCCGAATACACCGCTAAGTTCATGGCTGGGAACGAGCCAGAAATGGTCACCGCAACCAAATCGCCGCGGCCAACACCGGCATCGGCCATGAGTTTCACCGCCACCGCAGCCCAGTTCGGGTTCACCGTGGTTTGCTTCGACTCGCGGCCACCTTGGTTGGTGGTAATAATTGAATTTTCTAAGCCCACCAAGCCAGAACGCTGTGGGTCAAATTCGGGATTAATCGGCGCCATTTGCGCACGCATTGGTTGCAGCACATCCATGCCATCGCGCATAATTTTTGCCGCATTCACCATGGTGGCATAGTTGTCATCCACCACTGGGTCACGCTGCCGTAAATTTTCGGCCAACACCATGGCGAGTAACGCCAAAGCAATCAAAAATACCTGGCCCCATAAAGGTACACCTGATGAGCGCCAATAAATCTTCGTAAATTTACTCATACCACTATCTACTCCTGTTGGCGTGACTTACCAGCCCGGCATTTCAAACGCGCGGCTTGCTTCGTACATGTGCAGTGACTCTGGCATGATCACAATCAACGCCAAACGCACCAGCACCGCGGTAACCGCTAACCCACACAAGGTTTGCAGCACCCCTTGGCGCTCAAACCAAATGGCAATTAAGCCCGGAATAATGTAGCCAATAATGCTGCTTTCCATTACCGACATCATAAAGTTCGACTCCAACGCCTGTACTTGCGCTTGTGCCTCGTCCGCGCCCGCTATCATTTGCAAATCGGTCCAGTTCACTAAGTTACCCACAAACAAATCGAACAAGCCCGCGATAATGTAGCCGGTTAAAATCATGATGATGGTTTGGCGACGGCCATACACAATCACGAAACTGGACACAATTTTCACAATCAGATAGGTCACAAACGCGGCCACTAAGGTCAGCGTCAAGCTTAACGGATCCGTCAGTTGCAGCGCCACATAACCGGGTACCACCAAACCACCGGCCGCCAGCCCCAGGGTTTGGGTCAGTAACAGCGTAAAAAACAGCCCGATGCCAATGGCGACGGCCAATATATTGAGCGCTATCATACGTCTTCCTCTTCAATTGCGCGGTTTTGGAAAAAGCGAGCGACTTCTTCGCCTCCGCCATGAATATTGCACATGCCAACAATCAGCGCGTTACCTTGTGACTGTTCCAGCAGTACTTCTGTGATTTCGGTCATGTGGGCACCTTCCATAACAAGCAAGGTGTCTGGGTCCAGGCCATATTTCATCGCCTCACGCACAAAGATAAAGGTGCCAGAGCCCATCAAAATAACCTTGCTGCCGGGAGTCCATTGCGCCACCGCTTCCGCCATTTGTTGCGAGCGGTGCGGGCGATCGGCGCGGCAATTAATCAGCATGATGGAACGGCGACCCTCACCATGCTTTTTCAGCATGGTTTCCCATATGCGCCCCGTAGATTCAGGGTCGTTCGCAGCAAAGGCATTCACAAACACCAATTCGCGCTCAAAGTAGCGCACGTGCAGCACCTGCATGGCGCCCGCTTCCGGCTCCAGGGTCAGCATGCCTTGCAAGGCATCTTCACGGCTCACACCCAAAAATTCGCATACGTTCAACGCCAAGGCGATATTCTCGGCATGCTCGGCGTACTTGAATTGGCTTAATACGGTATCGGGAATCGCGGCAACTTCGTCTTCAGTTACGCCGTGCAGCTTGCTGCGGCGGTCTTGGCATGACGCCTGAAACACATCCAGCAAATCACGTTCAGCGGTAAATAGGTCGCCGCGCACCGGCGTGCTGCCGGCTAATGCCAATGCCACATCGCGCTCCCCCGGCCCCATCACATCCAAATGGTCGGCGCGGGCATTGGTAATCACTCCCACGGTGGAGCGCACCATGCGCAATTCACTTAAGCTTTGGTAGTGCGGTTGCAGCGCCATGCACTCCACCACCACTATTTCAGGCTTTAACGTGGCCATGCGTTTGAGCATGCGCATCTGTTCAATGATGTTGGCACCGCTGATGCGGTAGATAGGAAACTCACGGCCTTCGGGGTCGGTCATCGCTGCCGCTGAGCCGGTGGTTTTGGCACACACACGCTTGCCACCGCCGCGCAGGCCAGCAGCAATAAGTCGGGTAACACTGGTTTTTCCGCGGGTGCCGTTCACATGCACGCGTACAGGAATAGCACGCAACAGCAGCTTGTGGCGTAAAGCTTCGAAGGCGCCACCGGCCACTAACAGCAGCCACAGCAACACCACAATGCTTAACAATAAGGGAAATGACATCTTGGCGACCTTTAGATTGTTAATTACATGCGTAAGTGTATGTAATTAATAGTTCAAAAGATCGCCATTAACAAAGGATTTACGCAATCGCTCACATAAACAGGGTTTAAATAAAACCGCTACAGCTCGCCGAGTGGAACAGCGCGGCCAAAATAAAAACCTTGCATGTAATTACAGCCTAATTCAGTGACAAACTCAGCTTGTTGCGCAGTCTCGACCCCTTCGGCCACAACCGCAAAGTTTAAGCTTTGTGCAATCTTGATCACCGAGCCAATCAACACCCTATCTGAGCGATGCGTGCGAATGCCAGCAATGAAGCTGCGGTCAATTTTTACTTTATCCACCGGCAAGCGCTTCAAATAGCTCAGTGACGAGAAGCCAGTACCAAAGTCATCCAACGAAATGCTGATTTTCTTATCGCGCAGGTTCTGCAGAACCTCAACCGCATAGTCCGTATTTTCCATCAAGATGCTTTCAGTAAGTTCCAGCTCAAGCCATTCCGGATTACAGCCTGTTTCTTCCAGCGTTTGCTCCAAAAACGGTGTAAATTCGCTCCTATTAAAATGTAGTGTCGACAGGTTCACCGCAACTTTGCACGGCCCATGCTTTTGCAAAGTAACCGCAGCTTCGCAAGCGCGGCGGAATACCCACTCGCTTAACGGGATAATCTGACCGGTCATTTCTGCCAATGGAATAAATTCGGTTGGCGAGATAAACCGGCCCGGCTCGCGCTCCCACCGCAATAATGCTTCGTAGCCAACCGTGGCACCGTCGTTACAGCGCACTATCGGTTGGTAATGCAGCGTCAGTTGGTTCTTCTCAATGGCCTCTTGCAAGCTAGAGCGCATCGCCGCCGATGACTTGAACTGCAGGCTCATGCTGTCCTGATAAATCTGCACGTGATTGTGGCCCTGACGTTTCGCTTGATGCATGGCCATATCGGCGCGCTGAATCAATTCCAGTGGCGCATATTGATCTTCCGTTTGATGCGCCACACCAATACTGGCTGTCAGGTAAATCTTGTGGTGCATAATGCGGTACGGCTGCGCCACGGCACTCAATATCTTGCTGGTGATTTCCGCCAGGCCTTCTTCATCGTCCTGCATTTTCTGCATCACAATTAAGAACTCGTCGCCACCGAAACGGGCCAACATGCCGCGCTTGCCAATAATGTTGGTTAAGCGCTGCGCCAGTACCTGAAGTAAGCGGTCACCCACTTGCAAGCCCAAGCTGTCATTAATCAGCGTAAAGCCATCCAGATCAATAAACATGGCGGTTAAGTCACGCTGTTTATGGAAACGGTCAGCAATCATGTGCTCAATGGTGGTGCGGTTATACAACCCCGTTAACGCATCGTGTTCAGCCTGGAAGCGCAATTGCCGCCCCTGCACCACCAACTCGCGGTTACGTTCAATGGTTAGCGCCATAAACAGCACAATGGCGATACCCGCCAAGGTAACCAGAATCTGCAAATTGGCGCGCGCCTGCATTTCTTGCAAGTCATACATGTACGAATAAATGGGTGTGCCTGTGGTGAACTCAGTTTCCAGTGAGCTCTCGTACAAAAACAGCGCATGATTGTGCAGGTAGTCCAACGTTGGGGTGGTCACCCAATGCCCGTGTTGATCAAGCAACATGCCATTCGATATTGCGGTGTAGGTATAAATAGGCGAACGGTATGTCAGGGTTTGGTTGCTGAGCATTTGCGGCACATTCATAACCGCCAGAATGCCCCAGTAACCTTTCTCGTAATTGTCGTCTTTGAAGTCTATCGGAATATGAATATAAACGCGGGCGCCATCTTCGGTTTTTGAGCGCGACGCAACCAGCATTTGTACGTGTTCTTTACGCAACGGATCAAACTGCTGCTGCACATAAGCATCGTTTTGGTACATTTCTTTATACGAGGTGTCGCGGTCGCGCGAACGTTCCCACATAAGCTCGGTGCCGCGCCGCAAAATAATACTTTCTAAGAAATCGACATCACGCAAAAACGCGTTCATGTCCAATTCCATTAAACTGTTGTGAATGCTATCGGGGTAGTTTTCCCAGCGTTCAGCTAGGCGCTTCAAGGTGCTCACATGCTCGTTGCCCGCCGCACGACGCGCAATATTCAGGTTAACCGCCGCCTCTTCGCCCCGGTCACGCAGCTCGTTCATTTCATTATGAAACAGCACCACACCAATCGTGGTAGAAACCAACAAGCCCACCAAAGCAATGGTCGTGGTTAACATACTCACGCACGGCAGTTCTTGCTCGCTGGCGGTACTAAGGTTCCACAGCGCGATGAGTGTGATTAACACCAAAGCCCCGGCAACCAAGCTACCGGACGGGTGACGTGCCAGCAGTGGCGTTTCGATGACAAAATGCATCAACAGCACTACCGCCAGCGCCAGTGCTGCAACGCCAGCAATAATGCGTTGCGCACGAATGGCCCAATGCGACCGTAAACGCAGCGACATCCACAAACCAGCCAAGCCGCTTGTAATGTATAGGCTTGGATGAATTTGCGCATCAAAACTATCAAACAAGTTGCCAACCAAACCGTCGGCTGAAGCGATAATAGCAAGAACCGCGAACACCCGCGAAACGCCGGGTTTCCACTCGCGTTGGCTATTTAAATCGTAAGTTAATAAGGCGATGCCGTTAGCACACGCAGCAATTAATAAGGAAGAGCTTAACGAATGGTAAACTTGCAGTTGGGTCGGTTCAAATAATCGATACAGCAGAATAACAAAAGCTGCGATAAATAATGCTGCCCCAAGCACCAAATTCACCACAGCTTTGGCTTGTTGATCCACCTGAATTATGCGCATGCCCCCGCCCCAATCTTTTATAATTGTTATGGGAACAATATAACCACAACACACTACGAATGACTAGCGCGTTTTTGTAAATATTGTTAAGCCGCAAGCAGTTGAATCTTTAACCGTTTAAAGTACGAAATAGATCGCGGGATAAGCCAGGTTTTACCATTCCGATCACGAAATACCGCGTGCGTAAGAATCGGCGAGCGATGCAGTTCTTGCAGGGTACGCTTCAGTGCGGCGTGATTTGACTCCGCCATCGGCACCCCTATATCGGACAATTTTTCATCACCATTGTATAACGAAATTTTTCGCGGCCGCTTGCGGCGTTCGTTGCGGCTGTATTCGTCACTCACTGATACCTCCTTGTACTAAAGTTGCCAATCACAATGTAAAGAATACGCTATAAAAACTTTTAAACAAATACATGCATAAATTATAACTTCGTGTTAATTTTTATGAAATATTACGTTTTATTTAATCGAGAGCCTTTACATGGACGTGAATCAACGAATTGTTAACCCGCAAATTATTCATCATGGTGCGCACCAAGGCGTAACCGGTTCATGCCACGAATTTTATCTAACCGAAACCGCATCCATGCTCATCGACTGCGGGCAATTTCAAGGGCGCGATGTTGAATACAACGACGTTAATCAGCGCGTGCAAGACATCGACTTTTATATTGATAATCTGATTGGCCTGGTGGTTACCCATTGCCACATTGATCATGTCGGCAGGCTACCCAGCTTGTTGTCGGCTGGCTTTCACGGGCCCATTTATTGCACCCCAGCCACCGGCCTGCTGCTACCACTGGTAATGGCCGACGCCATGAAAATCACCGGCTTTCCCTACCCTGAAAAGGTATTAACTAGGGTGCAGTCCCAGCTCCGCACCCTACCTCTTGAGCAGTGGCACGAGCTGGAACACGGATGGCGCATGCGCTTGCGTAACGCAGGGCATATTATGGGTTCGGCGTATGTCGAATTTGAGCAAGAGCAGAAAGAAGATAATGAAGGGTTGCCGCAACGGGTGGTGTTTTCCGGTGACTTGGGCTGCAAAAATACCCCCCTACTGCAAGACCCTACTCCATTGGAATACGCCGACACCCTGGTGCTGGAAAGTACCTACGGCGACCGCCTGCACGAAGACCGTGAAACACGGCAACAGCGCTTAAAAAATATGATTGAAAAGGCTTTCGTCGATAAAGGCACCGTGCTCATTCCGGCCTTCAGTATCGGCCGCACGCAAGAGCTGCTGTACGAAATTGAAGACATCATGCATCAAGATCCAGACTGGCGGAAAATGACCGTGATTTTAGACTCGCCGCTAGCCACCCAATACACCAGGCAGTATCGACGCCTGAAAGTCTTGTGGGACGAAGAAGCGAAGCTGCGCTTGGCGGATGATCGCCACCCGCTCAACTTCGAGCGCCTGCATGTGGTTGAAAGCCATCAACAGCATGAACAAATTATCGAGTTACTGCGCAGTAGCGGCGAGCCTGCAATCGTAATAGCGGCCAGCGGCATGTGCACCGGTGGCCGCATTGTGAATTATCTGAAGGCATTGCTGGACGATGAGCGCACCGACATTGTGTTTGTTGGCTATCAAGCGGCAAATACGCCCGGGCGTGACATTCAGGAGCACGGCCCCGGCGGCGGTTATGTCGTGCTTGACCAGCAGCGCTATCAAATTCGGGCGCGCGTACACACCTTAGGCGGTTATTCGGCGCACGCTGATCAGCGCGAATTGCTGGAATTTTTGCAAACCACGGTGAAGCCCGTGCACAACGTGCGGCTGGTGCACGGCGAAGAAAACGCGAAAAAAGTCCTTGCGACAAAGATTTCGGACGGCGGGTATGTTACTGGTGATGTTTCCTTTGTATGATGCCCGCAGCCGTAAAGGAATTTCTCAAGGAAGTAAAACTATGAGCGCCGACAAAAACGCCAACCGTAACAACGAAAATATTGTCTGGCATAACCATCAGGTTGGCCGCGAGCGCCGCGCCGCACAGAAGAACCAAAAGCCTGTGGTGCTGTGGTTTACCGGGCTTTCCGGCTCAGGTAAATCAACCATCGCCAACGCGGTGGATGAGCTGCTCAATCGCAATCAAAACCACACCTACTTGCTGGACGGTGACAACATTCGTTTGGGCCTCAACCGCGGGCTTGGCTTTAGCGAAGAAGACCGCATAGAAAACATTCGCCGCATCGGCGAAGTCTGCAAACTGTTCGTCGATGCCGGATTAATTGTGTTGAGTGCTTTCGTGTCGCCCTTTGCGCGCGACCGTGAGCAAGTGCGCCAGTTACTGAACGACGGCGAGTTTGTTGAAGTGTTCGTGGATACGCCGTTGGAAATCTGCGAACAACGCGACCCCAAAGGCCTCTATAAAAAGGCTCGTGCGGGCGGTATTGCCAACTTTACCGGCATCAGCTCGCCCTATGAGCAACCCACCGCACCAGAAATTCATTTAAAAACCGCCGGACTCAGCATTGAAGGTGCCGCACAGCACGTTATTGACTACCTGCGCACCCACAACTACATCGCGTAAAAGGAATTACCATGATCACCCAACATACATTGAGCCAACTTGAAGCCGTCGCCAAAAAAGCAGGCGCTGCCATCATGCAACTGTACAACGCACCTGATTTTGAACAGCGTATTGCCGTGCAAGCTAAAGGCGACGACAGCCCGCTTACGCAGGCCGACCTCGCGGCCCATGACATCATCAAAGCCGGCATTTTAGAGCTCGCTGACATCGAACTTGCGCAGCTGCCGCAACTTTCTGAAGAGTCGGCAGAAATCAGCTGGGACGAGCGCCAGCAATGGAACACCTATTGGCTGATTGACCCGCTGGACGGCACCAAAGAATTCATCAAACGCAACGGCGAATTCACGGTGAACATTGCGCTTATTCACAACCATGAACCGGTGGCTGGCGTGGTGTACGCCCCTGCTACAGACACCTTATACAGTGCGGCGAGCGGCCTTGGTGCCATGAAGAATGGTCAGGCCATCACTGCCCGCCAGAAAAAACCAACCACGCTGCGCATCGTCGGTTCACGCTCGCATCAGTCGCCCGTCATGCAGGCGTACCTCGACAAATTCGGCCAGCAGCACGAAATGGTGCCCATGGGCAGCTCGCTCAAGCTCTGTTTAATTGCTGAAAGCGCCGCTGACTTGTACCCACGCCTCGGGCCAACCAGCGAATGGGACACCGCTGCCGCGCACGCCGTGGTGCTTGCCGCAGGCGGTACGGTTAACACCCTAAGCGGTGAGCCATTGCGCTACAACACCAAAGAATCACTGCTGAACCCGTACTTTATTGCCGAATCAGCAGGCGAATAAGTTGCCGAATAAGGAGAACGCAGCATGTGGCTGTGGATTGCACTAGGAACGCTGCTGGTTGCAGTGGTTTTATTTTTTAAATTCCAAGGGTTTCGGAAGTTTGTTTTCCTCACCGTACTGGCCGTGCTGCTGGGCATTGTGCTCGGCCCGCCTACCTATGTGGTGCTGGACGAACACACCGCGCGCACCGCTGCTGACAACCGCGAACACGTGCACTATTTTGGCTGGCAGATAAACCCGCTAAACCCCACCAGCGCCAAGCACGCCAGAGTTGGCATTTATGACCCTGAGAACAAAGTGTTTCGCCGGCTGGATCAAGCCCAAGCCGCGCAGGTCGCCCTGCCCTTTGTACCGCCGCCCGGCAACAGCATTGGGTTGCACCTGTGGTGGTGGATATTCCCAGCCGTGTACCTTGGCTATTGGCTGCTGAAACGTGCGCCTATCGTTAATTTGTTCGGCTTTGCCACACGCCGCAAAGAGCTGCGTGAGGCACTCGAGCGCGCCGAAGCCGAAAACACCGTATGGGCCTTTGAAAATGTGATAAAGCGTGGCAATCAGTTCCGCCTGAAGCCGAAAAAGACAATTCTGGCTGCTGAAGAAGGCCGTCGCCAAGTATTCGCCAAATACCAACGCCGCCTGCAGCTGTTAGAAAAAGCCTCGGCCACCGCTGCGCAATTGATTACCACCAACGGCCAAGACCAAATTCAACAACAAGGCCATAACCGGGCGCTGGCCGCCAACCGTGACCTTTATCGCATGCTGCGCGAGTTGCTTAACTTGCGCGCCGCCAGCACCCAGCGTGGCCTGCCTATGGACGTAAGCCTTGCCGAAGGTTGGTACACCACCGACACCACCTTTAATAACCCAACCAGCCACGGGTCGCTGTCGGCACATGCGCATGCCTCAGCGGAAGAAGCTGCAGCCTACTGGCGCAAGAGCATCTCCGACACCATAACGCTCGAGCAGGTGTACCAAGCGTTTACCGACCAAACCGAGTCCATGGCCGCCATGGCCGAGCGCTTCAAGGCCGACAACGCACAAACCGCCAAGGTCGTCGGCCAGTACCGCGAGTTCGTAACCAACTACCTACGCAACCAACTGCCGGAAGCCAACGTTGGCAGCGCCACCTTTTTGGCCACACAACACTTCAATCAGAAGTTGTTTTTGCAACTGGCCAGCCCAACCCGCGAGGGCGCCTACCGGCGCTCGTTTACCAAGCATTTGCGTGCTGACGTAGTGCGCTTAGTCACCAGTTTCTTCCCCGAAGAAACCTACAGCGACCAAGTCTGTGAGCTGTTTGACGAGAGCACCAACAGCAGCGTCGCTGGCATGAAGTTTACTATCATGCTGATTCCGTTTAGCCGCCGTTACAGTGGTGAGCCAACCGTGGGCGCACAAATGGTCGCCACCGATCAGTACGGCAGCTTATTGTGGGAGCGCCGCTTAGGCAGTGTTTCTGTGCCCGTGGACAAGAAAATCAGCAGCGATGCCTTTGGCCGCTTAGAAGCCACACTGCTGCTGAAAAACTCCATTCAGTCGCCGCTTAGCCCAAGCGGCAAGCCGCAACAGGTTTCGGCTGCGCAAAAGCGCCGCTTAATGGATGAGCTGAACGACGCCGCCAAAGAAGTCGCCAAAGGCACCGGCGAAGACATTGTGTTGGAGCTTATTAACGAGGCTTTAGCTGGCAACGCCGGTTCGGCGCTGCAACAATACACCGGCGCCATTGAGGCCGACATGGATGCGCTGTACGAACTGGCATTCGAGGCCGCAACCGACATGATGCTGGCCGGACTGAGTTTCTTAGCAGGGGACGACTAATGACAACCAAACGAATCTGCGCGCTCGCGCTAGCAATCACATTGAGCAGTGGAATACCAACTGCACAGGCTGCCGAGGGTTGGGGTTCAAAGCTCGGCGAATTTCTTACTGAATTGCCGCTGGCCGACGCCTGGAACTGGTTTACTGGCATGAACAGTGTGGCATGGGTCAATGAAAACGACCTCAAGGCCGCTAACATACACTATGTGGTGAATGCCAATAGCCGCGTGCTGGTGCGCGCCGGTGCTTCCACCGACACCGCCATCATCGACAAGCTAAACCCGGGTGACACCGTGCAAATTATCGGCAAAAACCCATTTCAAAGCTGGTACCACGTACAACTCAGCGACAACCGCGAAGGCTACATCCATCAGGATCTGTTGCGTCCTTAACCACTAGAACACAAAACTATTCCTGGATACCCGCTGTAATTCGCAACATATTCCTCCCACTCTCGTGAAAGCTCGTCGCCGCGAATGCTGAGCTCCACCACTTCGCGGCGGTGCACCGTGTCGATCACGTTATATTGGCTAACCCGACCACAACGCTCAGCACTAATCGTCTTATTATCCGTGCGCACATATTCATCTTTACCAGTCAGCACCACCAAAGTGCCGCGTTCGCTAATTTCACGAATCGCATGATATTTCGGTTCCACAATCCACAGTTCGCTCTGCCCTAAACGCAGCCCATACAACTCAGTTTCTCTATCGCGCGTAATTCGCAGCTGTGCCAACTCGTATTTTTGTTCATCCACATAACGTTCTGCCAGAGCATGCAACGCCGCCTTGTAGTCCAGTTGCTGCTGATCAGCATCACGCAGGCGCTCATCCAGCACTTTTACCCGTTCAAGTTGCTGCCCTGCGTTGGCCGTGCCCTGCTGCTTCAATTTACTCCAGCGCTGCTTCTCGTATTTGCGGACATACCGCGACACGTTGTTCTGAAAGCCATAAATACTCACTTCGTTAAACTGCAAACCATCGGTAATCAACTTTTTGGCTGTTGTCGCGTCAAGCCATTTACCGCCTAACGCCAAGCATTTATCCTTACCATCTGCTTGCACCGCGCCGCGAAACGGTGCTTTGTAGTAGGTCGGCAAGCCGCAAATAAAATTATCCCAATTCGGGCTGCCCGCTACATTAAAACCACTGCGCCGACCGTTCCCAACAATGCCCGCATCACAAAACACTGCGAAAAACGTAATGCCATACACCGTTCTGGTACCATAGTTCACCTGCGGGTCACGCACCTGCGCCACTAAATGCAGGTTGTACACCTCAACATCTTGGTCATCCATATACAGCGAATAGCCTTCGCTGGGTAACACCTTGCCGTCGCGAATTGAATTTAAGCGCGTAACACAGTTCACCACCGGCTCGCCCAGCAATAGGCTTACTGTAAGGCGCCCCTCGAAGTTGTAATAGCCCCCCATCCGAATGCCTTGATACAAATGTTCCTGCACCGTATCGATTCCGCGCAGCCAGTGATCACGGGTCACGTACACCGTTTCGCGAAACTCCGCGTTGGTTTTCACGGGTGTCGCATGAGCGACAAACGACAAGCTTGCGACAATATTTGTCGCAACAACAATTAACACCAAAAGCCAGCGCTTCATTGCCATGCCTCCATCATCTGGTCCATTTGCTCCACCGTCACCGTGTCCGGATCGGCTGCGGTAAACGGCGACTCTGGCAAGGGTTCAAACCCGTATTCTTCCGGAGTCGGGGCGCCACCAAATAATCGTGCAACATTGATATCCGGCAGCAGATTTTGAGGAATCAGATTTTCCGGAATAAGCTCTTTGGGTAGCAACACAGCCATCATCACTAACGTGAATATAGCCCAAGCAATTTTCTTCGGCCGACTCATCGGTTGTTCATGCGCACCTGTACCAACAGAGCCATCCTTCGCAGAAGTTGCAGGTTCAACCGGCGGCACAACCGTGCTGCCGTCTTCTTGCATCAGCATAATGGGTGAATTAAGTACATTTGAGTCCCAGCACTGCTTGGCGCGGCACTGCGGACAATAAAAGATTTGCACGCCAGCGTTTAGCTCAAGGCGCTGGCGAATACCACACAACGGGCAAAGCTTGCGGGCAAATTCCTGCATAAGTGAATCCTTAGTGCATCCTCACAACAAACCGTGTAAACCAGTAGCGATCAAACCTATTAGTAGAACGACAGCCATACTAACAAAGGTACCAAGCAGTACGTATTCAGTACGGCCGCGACTTCTTCTATCCTGTAAGTCACCAAACCTGAAAACAGATTTCGCTGCCAATACAAACCCAATTGCAGCGTATTCATTTAAAAATAGTAAGGTAAGTATAATTACTCGCTCAAAATTACCAATTAACCGCCCGGCAGTTTCTAAGCTCGTTTCGCCCTCTTCTGCTTTTTCGGTATTTAGCTTCTCAATCAACGGTCTCAGCAATAGAGAAATGAAAACAGAAGCGGGTTTCATAACCAATAAATATGCAGCGAAAGTGATGACAAGGTATTCTGTGCTTACTTGCTCAAGTAAACCTGAAAAACTAAATAGCTGCTCAGTCACTAAAAGCCAGCAGATAATTAAAATGAGAACATGCGACAGCTGATCTATCAGAAAGTACATCAACTTAGGTTTAAAGTAAGATTTTACGAGATCGATAAAGTAATGAGTAATTGCTACGAATAGCGCTAACCCGACAACCGAATAATCAAAAGTATCGGTGAATATTGAGAAGACAAAAAATGCCAATGTACCGTGCACTAGTGCATGAGCCACTAGCATTAAAGAGCGGTAGTGTTTTTGTACTTTATCTGTAACCCATGCGCTTGGCTGAAGATAAAAATCACCCAACACATGCCCGAGAACAAGAGAGACTAAAAAAATTAATTCATTCATTTACAAAAGATCCTTCTTTTGGGGCAAGTTTTCTTGATAAAAATACAAGTATTCACTCACAAGTGCATAATGACTCATATTCAATAATTTGGTCACCGCAAGACGAGAGCGGTTCAATAACACGCCCAACTCAGCATGCGTTGCTTTAGGGTGTTTAAGGTAAGCCAATAATGCGAGGCTTTGCAGTTCCGTTAATCCAGACAAATGCACATCCAAAAACTTTGTTAGTAGTTCAATTTTCTGATTAAAAACACGATTTTTCGTTCGCAATACAATTAAGTTGTGTTTGATAGAATCTAACCCTTCGCCAGATAAAATGAACGCATCCCCTGTAGATATTCTTACCTTGTCGTTAATTGACGCTACGCTTGCAATTCCTAGGCTTTGTCGAATATCAACGCTTGGGGTATGTGATTTCAACGCAAGACGAATCATCACCGTAGCCGCTGCCGCGTATTCGATATTTTCGGTCACAAACTGAAACGAGTCCCCTCGAAACACATCAAACTGACCAGTATAGTTGCTCTTGATATCGTCCAGCACAGCAGAGAGCTTTATCAAAATATTTTCATAATCGTGATTACTGTAACTCCGCGATTTCACAAGGTCCCCAGTAATAACGGCAACAACAGGTTTCGGCATTTTGAGCTCCTTGAATTTATGAGAACAGCATTCAATAAAATGTACCCCCTGAAAGGCACAAAGTCAAATGTTCCTCAATTAGGGAACAATCAATGATGTTACTTGTTTTAGGGTGCAGTTTTAGCACCGAACCCCAACGGGGTGCGGAGCTAGGACTGCACCCCACTTCCAACCACCCAGCACTTAAGATAAACTCGGCTCATGCACCAAATAACCCATTTACAACAGCTTGAAGCCGAAGCCATTCACATTATGCGTGAGGTGGTGGCTGAGCTGCGCAATCCAGTCATGCTTTACTCTGTCGGCAAAGACAGCTCTGTGCTGTTGCACCTTGCGCGCAAGGCATTCGCGCCCGGTAAAATTCCATTTCCGCTGATGCATGTCGACACCACCTGGAAATTCAAAGAAATGATTGAATTTCGTGACCGCATGGCTGAAAAGCACGGCTTTAAACTCATCACGCACACCAACCCTGATGGCATCAAACAAGGCATTGGCCCATTTACTCATGGCAGCGCCGTGCATACCGACGTGATGAAAACCCAAGCGTTGAAGCAAGCGCTCAATAAGTACCAGTTTGACGCAGCCTTTGGTGGTGCTCGCCGCGACGAAGAAAAGTCGCGCGCCAAAGAGCGTATTTACAGCTTTCGCGACAAAAACCACCGCTGGGACCCCAAAAATCAGCGCCCAGAGCTGTGGAATATCTACAACGGCAAAGTACACCCGCAAGAAAGTATTCGCGTGTTTCCGCTAAGCAATTGGACCGAACTGGATATCTGGCAATACATCCATCTGGAACAAATCGAAATTCCCGAGCTGTATTTCGCCAAGCCGCGCCCCGTAGTCAAACGTAACGGAGCCCTCATCATGGTCGATGACGAGCGTATGCCATTACAACCGGGCGAAACACCAGAACTCAAAACCGTGCGCTTCCGTACCCTCGGTTGCTATCCACTCACCGGCGCTATCGAATCCAGCGCCAGCACCTTGCCGGAAATCATCCAAGAAATGTTGCTCACGAACACATCGGAGCGACAAGGCCGGGTGATTGATAATGATGCCAGCGGCTCCATGGAAAAGAAGAAAATGGAAGGGTACTTCTAATGGACTTTTTGCGGTTTATCACCTGCGGCAGCGTTGACGATGGCAAGAGCACCCTCATCGGCCGACTGCTGCACGACAGCAAAATGATCTATGAAGACCAATTAGCCGCCATTACCAAAGACTCTAAAAGAACCAATAACACCGTTGATTTAGCATTGCTCGTTGACGGCTTACAGTCAGAACGCGAGCAAGGCATCACCATCGACGTGGCCTACCGGTATTTCAGCACCGACAAACGGAAGTTTATTATCGCGGACACGCCCGGGCACGAGCAATACACCCGCAATATGGCCACCGGCGCCAGCACCAGCGATTTAGCCGTCATACTTATCGATGCCCGCTATGGCGTACAAACCCAAACCAAACGCCACAGCTATATTGTGAGTTTATTGGGTATTAAACACGCCATTGTCGCCGTAAATAAGATGGACTTAGTTGGCTTTAGCCAAGCGCGCTACAAAGAAATTCAAGACGACTACCTAAAGCTTGCCGGGCAGCTGGATATTCCAGATATCCACTTTGTGCCTATCTCAGCGCTCGACGGCGACAACGTGGTAAACCGCAGCGAACACACGCCATGGTTCCGTGGCCGTACCTTAATGGAATACCTGGATACCCTCGAAATCAACCGTGATGCCGACCACAGTGACTTCCGTTTCCCCGTGCAATACGTGAATCGCCCCCACCAAGACTTCCGTGGGTTTAGCGGTACCATTGCCTCAGGGGGCGTGAAAGTTGGCGATACCATTCGTGCCCTGCCGTCTGGCAAAGTATCCACCATCAAAAGCATTTATACCTTCGAAGGCGATCTGCAGGAAGCCCATGCACCGCAGGCGGTGACATTAACACTGAACGATGAAATAGATGTAAGCCGCGGGGACATGATTGTTGATAAGAACGCCATGCCGCATATGTCGAGCCGACTGCGCGCAAAAATGGTGTGGTTAAACGAGGATGGCCTTGTGCCGTTTCGGGAATACTACGTGAAGATGGGTACCAAGTTGACCATCGGTTCGGTCGAATCAATTCGTTACCGGGTGGATGTGAACAGCTTGGAAGAAAACGAAGCGGAAACCTTGATACTGAATGAAATTGGCTTGGTGGATTTAAACCTGCACGAGCGCGCAGTGTTCGACAAGTATCGTATTAACCGCAACACCGGCGCCTTTATTTTGATTGATAAACAAACCAACGCAACCGTCGGCGCAGGCATGGTGCAGCAGCCGCTTAACGATGAACCCGCGAAACCGGGCGAGGTCAGCGAATTCGAGAAAAACCTCAATGCCTACGTGCGTAGGCATTTTCCACATTGGGGGGCGAAGGAAGTGTGACGGGGCTTACACCTGATTGACAAGCGAGAAAAATTGACACAATTTAAACCCATCCTATTGACGAAAATATTCTAATTATGCGACTTATTGATAAGAAGATAATTGACAAGCTATTAAAGGAGGCTGAGCAATCTTCACGCAAACGAGCTCATTTACTTTTACATTCAAATCACCAAGAACCAGTTCAGCGAATTTTAATAGGTTTAGTAAAGGGCAGCTTTGTTGAACCTCACTACCACAAATTACCTACAAAATGGGAAATGTTCTCGATAATCCATGGCGAGTTATCTATAAAGATATATGATGATCTAGGAAATGTTACTCAATCGGAAACCATAAGTAACAACGAAGCCCATCCGAAGCTAATTGAGTTTCAACATGGTGAAATACATAGCGTTGAATGTATGTCGGAAACCGCTCTTATTTTAGAGATAAAAGAAGGCCCATTTATACATAAAAATGCCAAGTTTTTCCCCAGTTGGGGGCTTTAACAAAATGCATGTGCCGTAAATGTACCCTTTAAAGTTTAGGGGCGTCTACAAAATTAAACCCACTTTTGTCTTTTTCCGATAATTTTGGGTCGGCACTCATTAACGGCCATTCAATGCTCACATCCGGATCGTTCCATAATAACGACACTTCGTACTTGGGAGCATAATAGTCGGTGCACTTGTAAACGAACTCAGCTTCCGCGCTGGTAACGTAAAATCCGTGGGCAAAACCTGGCGGTACCCACAGCATTTTCTTGTTATGCTCACTTAAATAAGCACCAACCCACTTTCCAAAAGTCTCTGAATTTTCACGCATATCTACCGCAACATCATAAACTTCTCCGCGAATGACACGAACTAATTTTCCTTGAGTGTGCTGTAACTGGTAGTGCAGGCCGCGTAAGATACCATGAGCAGATCTTGAGTGATTATCTTGGACAAACTCATAGTCACCACAATATTTTTGAAATTCACTACGACGGAATGTTTCAAGAAAAAAACCGCGCTCATCACCAAAGACTTTCGGTGTTATAAGAACCACATCTGGAATAGCGAGCTTCTTATAATTCATAAACCACCTATTTAATTCAAAAGCGTTGCCAGATACTGACCATATTGTGTTTTACTCAGTGCTTTTGCATGAGCCGCCAATTGCTCATCAGATATCCATTTTTGCTTCCAAGCAATTTCTTCCAAGCACGCCACTTTTAAACCCTGTCTGTGCTCAATGGTTTGCACGTAAGAGCTTGCTTCAAGTAATGAATCATGTGTGCCTGTATCAAGCCATGCAAAACCACGCCCAAGGCGTTCCACATGCAGCGAGCCTCGTTCTAAATAAGCATTGTTAACTGACGTAATTTCTAACTCACCGCGTTCGCTCGGTTTTACTTGCTTTGCAATGTCGACAACATCATTATCATAGAAGTACAAACCAGTTACAGCGTAGTTTGATTTTGGTCTCGCAGGTTTTTCTTCAATGCTTAGGGCCTGACCTTTATCATCAAATTCAACCACCCCAAAGCGCTCGGGGTCTTTTACCAAATAACCGAATACTGTCGCGCCAGTTGCGTGACTTGCAGCACGTTTCAGTTGGTCTGAAAAAAATTGTCCGTGGAAAATGTTGTCGCCTAATACAAGGCATACATTGTCATTACCGATAAACTCTTCGCCAATAATAAATGCTTGCGCTAATCCATCAGGACTTGGTTGTACGGCATATTCAAAACGCACGCCTAAATCATCACCATTTCCTAATAATTTTTCGTATTGGGGTAAATCTTCCGGCGTTGAAATAATCAAAATTTCACGTATACCGGCTAACATTAATACCGATATCGGATAATAAATCATTGGCTTGTCGTAAATGGGTAATAACTGCTTCGATACACCGCGAGTAATTGGATGCAAGCGCGTCCCAGAACCGCCAGCTAAAATTATTCCTTTATAAGCCATTAGTTAAACCTTCCAAAATATTCTTTCAATGTTAGTTCTAGTTGTGACTGCCAACGAGGTAACTCAATACCAAGTTCAGACTCTATCTTGTTAGTATTCAACCGAGAATTTAACGGGCGCTTTGCTGGTGTTGGGTATTCTTCGGTTGATATTGCCTGAACCGTTTCGATATCTAGTTTTTCCCCTAGTTGACGAGACAACTCAAAAATTTTATTCGCAAATCCATGCCAACTAGTCTCTCCTTTCGGAGCGATGTGGTATACACCAGATTCAATCTCATTGCGCTTTGCGACAAATTCTGTCGCTACTTGAGCAAGTAGCCTAGCCGCTGTTGGCGCCCCTACTTGATCTGCGACAACTGAGAGTGATTTCCTTTCTTTAGCTAATCGCAGCATGGTTTTCATAAAGTTATTGCCGCGTGCACTATACACCCAACTTGTTCGCAATATAACAGCATTTGCTTTCGAGCTTATTATCGCTTCGTCACCGGCAAGCTTTGAGCTTCCATACGTGCTAAGTGGCGCAGGTTCGTCTGTTTCTTTCCAAGAAATATCGCCAGAACCAGGGTAAACATAGTCCGAAGAAAAGTGGACAAGAAACGCACTATTACGTTGAGCATATTTGGCAAGCTCTGCGGGCAGTTCGGCATTAATTCGAAAAGCCAAGTCCTGCTCAGTTTCAGCCTTGTCGACCGCTGTGTATGCCGCAGCATTAACAATTACATCAGGCTGAGTTGCTTGAAGATAATCGTTAACAGCTTCTAACCTAGTCAAATCAAGTTCGCTACGCACGGGGGCCAAAATTTCGCCGTATATCGATAAACTTCGAACGATTTCAAAACCAACTTGCCCGTTTACACCTGTTACTAAAATCCTCATGCCGACTTTTCGTCCAATTTATAACTACCATCCAACACTCGTTGCCACCAATTCTTGTTATCTAAGTACCATTGAACTGTTTTACGCAAACCTGTCTCAAAGGTTTCTTGGGGCTTCCACCCAAGTTCTTTTTCGATTTTAGAGGCATCAATAGCGTAGCGGACATCGTGGCCTGGGCGATCTTTTACAAACGTAATCAAGTCACTGTAACTACTTACTGATTCTGGCTTGTGTTGCGATGCCAGCTCTTCTAACAACTCACAAATCAGCTTCACCACATCGATATTTTTCTGTTCATTATGACCACCGATGTTGTATGTGTCATTTATTGCACCATTTTGAGCAACATGAATTAATGCTCGCGCATGGTCTTCGACGAAAAGCCAGTCTCTGATTTGATTACCATCCCCATAAACAGGCAGTGGTTTACCACCCAAAGCATTGAGTATCATCAATGGAATAAGTTTTTCTGGGAAATGGTATGGCCCGTAGTTGTTTGAACAATTAGTTATTAATGTTGGCAGACCAAATGTACGGTGCCATGCTCGAACCAGATGATCTGAGCTTGCCTTGCTGGCCGAATATGGTGAACTCGGTGCATAAGCTGTTGTTTCAACAAATAAATCTGAAGTCCCGTGTAAATCACCGTAAACTTCATCAGTTGAAATATGATGAAAACGAAATGCAGATTTTTTTTCCGATGGCAAATTATCCCAATAACCTCTTGCCGCTTCAAGTAAAGTGTAAGTGCCAATTATATTGGTTTGAATAAATTCCGAAGGGCCATCAATTGATCGGTCAACATGACTCTCCGCTGCTAAATGCATTACGATTTCAGGTTGATACTTTTCAAATATCACTTTCATAGCCGAAGAATCACTAATATCGGCTTTTTCAAACGAGTAACGTGAATCATTAGCCACTGTACTTAATGATTCGAGATTACCTGCGTATGTCAGTTTATCGACGTTCACGACCTGATGTTCGCTGTTCTTAATAAGTTCACGTACTACCGCCGAACCTATGAATCCTGCGCCACCCGTTATTAAAAATGTCTTTCCCATAAATTAAAACTCGCTAACTTTTACTTGTTATTAAATGATCTAGTTACTTCCGATATCGTCTTGGAAACGGCCTAAACTATATAAACCAGTTATCGATGGCAATAGCTGGCTGATGACGCGGTTCCAGCGGGCTACTGGTGCAGCCGTTACGTAAACAATATCGCGCTGCTGCAGCTTAAATTGTTCGGCTAAAACCAGTGCAGTCGCGTTTTTGGCGTTAAGTTGGTACACGTCTGCGACACGTCCTGTCGCAGCATCGGCGGCACGAATAACAAATGTATTCCCCCCATTTTAAGCAGCAGTTATTCGTAGAATTAATGAACCGCTTGCGTTAATTATTGTTTGGGCGAAATGCCTCCGATGGCCGTATTAGGCCGTTCGTTGTTATAAAGCCAAAGCCACTGAGTGGCAAGTTCATGTGCATGTTCGACGCTTTCAAACAGGTGTAACTCGAGCCATTCATGCCGCACTGTTCGATTAAATCGTTCAACATAGGTATTCTGAGTCGGTTTACCTGGTTGAATGTAAAGCATCGTAATTTGATGCTTTTCAGCCGAGTTAATCAGCTCGCTTGACAAATATTATGCCCCATTGTCGCAGCGAATAGCAGCAGGTTTTCCTCGCCATTCAATAACTTGCTCTAAGGCGCGAATAACACGAGCACTTCGCAGCGAAAGGTCGACTTCGATGGCTAACGCTTCGCGGTTGTAATCGTCGATGACGTTAAATGTTCGCAGTGAACGCCCGTCAGCCAAGCTGTCGGACATAAAATCCATCGACCAGACTTGATTCATTGCGGTTGGCACACTTAAAGCATCTGGTGTATCGCGTCGCAGGCGACGCTTGGGTTTGATTCTTAAGTTCAGCTCTAGCTCACGATAAATGCGATACATGCGTTTGTGGTTCCATGGATACCCTTTCACGTTACGTAAGTGCAAAAAGCACAAACCAAAACGCCAGCGCTTCTGCGCGGTGGTTAGGCGTAGCAACCAATCAGCAATCACAGCGTTTTCATCGCTGAGATGGCTTTACAACTTTCCCTCAAGGGCTCCTTGCGGATCTCAGCCTTGAGTCGCTCTTCGACATACATTTTTTTGAGACGTTTATTTTCGTCCTCAAGCTCTTTGAGACGCTTCATCATTAATGCGTCCATGCCACCAAACGTGGCGCGCCATTTATAAAATTGAGCTGAGCTCATACCGTGTTCACGGCAGAGCTCTGGAACGGGTACACTGTTCTCGTTTTGTTTCAGAATCGCTAAGATCTGACTGTCTGTGTATCGTGATTTGCGCATAGAAAACTCCCTCGTTTTAGTTTAACGGAATTTTCTACTTATAACTGCTCCGATTCTTCGGGGGGATTACAATGGTTAAATTTTATTCAGATCATTGTAAGAAAATGTTGCTTTTACTTCTTGTTGCAGCCAATCAAGCAAAACGATGCAACGCGAGTCGCCGTCAAGTTCAATAATTTTTGCAACGAAACCCGCAAACGGCCCCGTTGATATCTCAACGTTATCATTCACTTGCGGTGATGACTGGTGTTCCGCTGCATTCCGAGTATGCGGATCAAGCTCAATGTTTTTCAGTTCTTCAATCAGTGCGTCAGGAATTGTCGCAGGCTGTTCGCCGAACATCAACATCTTCTGCACCCCAAAAGTACTGCGAATTTTATGGAAGCGCCCTGCAAAGTCATCCAACTGCGCAAAGATATACCCCGGAAACAACGCTTCAGTCGCAGCTGTGCGCTTACCACGACGGACTCGTTGCAATGTCACCTGCGGTAAATAGGCTGCAATGTCTTGGTTTTCTAGGTTCACCAGTGCGCGTTGTTCTTGACGCGGCTTGGTGCGGATTACGTACCATTTCATAAACTGTTATTCTTATAGTCTTGTGAGGCTAAATGTCATACGCCAAGTCAACTACATGAATGTAATCTCGAACGCCGGTATCATAGTCCTTGCCGAATGCACTCAATTGCTTTAAACGCTCGGCCGCTACCTGCGAAATTTACGGAACCAAATTATTGAGATATCGTTTGGGTCTGCACCAATCTATTATGTTCTTTTAGTTTCGTTCAATCACTACGACTGGACGGCCTTGCTTCGTAGTATCTTAAATTGATAGCAATATACCGTGTAAGCGCCTAAGAATAATAGCAACGACGCCCAAGCTGGTGTTTGAAGTTGATTCAAAACAACACCAATTACTGCCAATACAACAGCTTGACCACATAGAATCGCTAATGTTTGACTCTGACAAAATCCGGCTCGAATGTAAAAGTGGTGAATATGATCACGATCCGGTGAGGTTGGATTCTTACCATTTATAGCGCGGCGAACCATTATCGTCACCATATCCATTATTGGGATGGCAACTAACCATAGGGAGGTTACTGGGCTAATAATCACTGTTTGAGTACTCGTAAATTGCGACTGTGTAGCTAAAGTCAATAACCAAACAACCGCTAAGCCAACAAACATCGATCCTGCATCACCCATAAATACTTTACGACAATGTTTTGAAATCGACAGATTACAGAATAAAAATGGAAATAATGCAAACCCCGCCAACGTTGCAATCAGCTGTAATTCAGCGTGCCCGTTCAAAGCTGCTAGCAAACCGATACTAAAGAAAGAGATGACTCCCATTGAGCCTAACAAACCGTCAATGCCGTCGATCATGTTGTAAGCATTCATTGCTGCTAACACAGCAAGATAGGTAAAGACGATTCCCGCCATACCCATATCAACATTTCCTAAACCGAACAGATTACCAAGATTTGAAATATATAAGTCACCGCCGAAGATTATAACACTCGCAGCAATGAATTGACCAATTAGGCGTATACGTACACTTAAATCGTATTTATCGTCGAGCATGCCAATAAAAACCATCATCGCGGCGCTCACTAAGAATAAGCGACTGTGCAGTGCTAATTCGGCCGAAAAAAGCATAGCTACGGCCAAGCCACCAAACACCGCAATACCTCCTATCAGAGGTACTGAGCCTGTGTGCTGTTTACGAACACAGGGTTTGTCCAACAAATCGATCAAAACGGCTACTGGATGCATAAGGCGCAACATTAAAGCTGTCGCAGTTAATACGATCAGAATTGGTAAAACGGACATACTCTGAGTCATCTCCAAGCGGAATGCTTTGTTTTCATAACCAAATTAAGCAGAATTTTACACTATTGTTGTTGCGAGTGCCACGCGCAGTAAGCACATTTACATTTACATACGTTAAGTTTATGTGGTTACAAATTACGCAGGCTTAGCATTCTTCGCGCTATTTGGTCAATTTATCGGAGATTTGATTTGCGGCGGACTCTACAGAAAACTCTTTCGTTAACAATTTGTAACTATTTTCACCCAATTTTGTACGTGCTTGCGAACTCTTTAGCAGAACTAGGGCATTTTTATAGAGCTTCTCATCTTCGCCGTTGATGGTGATATAACCTGCTTGGTTTGCTTCGATGATATCAATTAAATCATTCCCACTATTGACACTACCCAATATTGGTAACTTACGCTGCATATACCCCAAGAGCTTTCCAGGAAAATTATGTGACGAATGTTTATTCGATAGAGAAAACAAGCCTACGTCAACCTCATCGAGCAACGCTATAAATGCCCCTTGATCAATAGGTGGAAGATAGCTGAAGTTATTCAATTCCCAGTCTTCAGCTAAGCGATTAATCAATTCAACTTCGTCACCTTGGCCTACAAACAAAAAGTGGGCTTGAGTTTCATTTTTTAGAGCTCGTGCTAATCGCATGAGGTTTGCCATATCTTGCGCATGGCCAATATTGCCTCCGTAGAAGAAAATAACTTTATCTTGTAACCCGAGATATTCTCGCTGAGAAATTACTGTTTGTAATTTGCGAGGTTCATTAATCGATGCCCAGTTCCGTAACACTTCTAGAGGAAAATTATCCCCGTGAAGCTCTTTAAAAAAATTGATACTTGCTTGGGACATCATCCCAATCATGTCTGCCTGACGATAAGACCGCAGCTCAAAATGTTTAAAATAGCGATGAATGAGAGAGCCTTCACAAACCATTCCCGCATCAATAACCCACTGCGGAAAGATATCACGCAGCACAAGATAAGCGGGTATTTGATAGCGTTGTTTTAATCGTTTTACCAACCCACCCCAAAATATTGACGGTGAATAATAAATAATGCCGTCGAACACTTCGGTTTTGAATTTCGATTTGAGGCTGGTCCACGCTCTGTTAGACAGTAACGTTTCGTTGATGGCTCGTTTGATTTTAGATGGAGTTTTTACATCACCGCTCTTAAAATACCAAACGCGAATGCCATCGATTACCTGCTCATCAAATAACCCTTCTTGCACTGCCTTCGGGGTAACAACAGTCACCTCGTTGCCTTGCTTCACTAGCTCTAATGCGAGCTCATAAAACATTTTCGCAGCAACGCGCGTACTATGAGGCAAATAGTCATCGATTAATAAAAGCAACTTAGCCATGCGTTCAACTACCAATCATACCGACTAAACGAGTCCATATTCTTCCAATGTGGCGTAAGCTTGGCGGTGCCAGTAATTAAACGTACAACGCGCTCTGACGTGTTTCTGATTTTGTATTCTTCTGGAATTTCACGTTCTGTTCCTGAGAATACATCGCGCGGGGCGGTCGCAATTCTTACGCCTTCTATCAAGGTGTCAGCATCTAAGCCAGTTAATGCAATCGCGCCAGTATCCAATGCCTCAGGGCGTTCAATCGAGCGACGCATCGTTACTGCTGGGAAGTTCAGTATCGAGGATTCTTCACTAATTGTGCCGCTGTCTGAGATTGCACAAAAAGCTTCCATTTGAAGTTTGTTGTAGTCAAAGAATCCGAACGGCTTCAAGAAGCGAATACCGTCGCTAACTTTATCTAAGCCTAGTTTTTCAAGGCGGTTGCGTGTGCGCGGGTGCGTTGACACAACGACTGGATACCCAAAGGTTTCATGTAAGGCATTTAATGCTTCAACTACTTTTGCAAGGTTCTCTTTACTATCCACGTTTTCTTCACGGTGCACACTCACAATAAAGAACTTGCTGGCCTCTAGCTCAAGTTGGTTCAATACGTCCGAGTTTTTAATCGATTCAAGTGAATGTTCGAGCACTTCGCGCATTGGCGAGCCGGTCAGGTAGATAAACCGGTGCGATAGCCCTTCGCTAATTAAGTGACGCCGCGCATGCTCGGTATACACCAAGTTAAAATCTACCAGATGGTCAACTAGCTTACGGTTAATCTCTTCTGGTACGTTAGCGTCAAAGCTTCGGTTACCCGCTTCCATGTGGTAAGTCGGTACTTTCATCCGCTTGGCCATAATGGTTGCGGTGGCACTGTTCGTATCACCAAGCACTAAAACTGCATCCGGCTTTTCTTCGAGAATTACCTGTTCGGTTTTAATTAAGATTTCACCGAGGCTACGGCCTAAGCTTGACGTATCGACGTTTAAGAAATGATCGGGCTGACGTACGCCAAGCTCTTCAAAAAATACGTCATTGAGTTCGTAATCGTAGTTTTGTCCGGTGTGCACAATTTTATGATCGACAACTTGGTCCAGTGCGGCCATAACACGCGATAGACGAATGATTTCTGGGCGCGTCCCCAATATCGTCATTACTTTTAATTTCTTCATTTTTTCAACTCTCGCGGTTGTGCCACTGGGCTTGCATAGGTATCAGGGTTTTCACGATCGAATATTTCGTTTGCCCACAACATGACAACCATTTCGTCATCACCAACATTGGTAATGTCATGGCTCCAGCCTGGCACAGTTTCGACGATTTCTGGATTCTCACCATCGGTAAAAAGTTCATAAAACTCATCGGTCACCATATGACGGAAACCAAAACAGGCTTTACCTTTAATCACCAAAAATTTTTCTGTTTTAGTGTGGTGATAATGACCACCGCGAGTAATACCCGAGTGTGCAGTGAAATATGAAAATTGTCCGGCGTCAGGTGTTTTTAACATTTCAACAAACACGCCACGCTCGTCACCGTATTTCGGCACGCTATAAGTAAATTTGTCTGTCGGTAAATAACTCACGTAGGTTGAGTAGAGCTTCCGAGTAAAGCCCGTTCCAACACGTTCAGAAATTAGCGTATTGCGGCTTTCTTTAAAAAAGTTAAGCTGCTGCGCTATATGCCCAACGGTTTTTGTGTAAACGGGCCCTGCTTGTACAAAGCCCGATGCAGGCGGCATTTTATTGGTTCGAATAGCATTAACAGCGTCTTGCACACACTCAAGCATCATTCGTACAACATCATCTACATAGACAAGCTGCACTTCGGCAGTTTCATCGTGAACTTGAATGGGTATATCTCGAATGATGTTATGGCAAAAGGTAGCAACCATCGAGTTGTAATTCGGCTTGCACCATTTACCAAAGACATTTGCTAATCTAAAGATGTAAACAGGATTACCCGTTTTTTCTGACAAACTCAACAACGCATCTTCGGCAGCCTTTTTGCTGCAGCCATATGCGTTATTCCGATCGGCTTGAATCGACGAGCTGAACACGATGGGAATAGCGCGCGCTTGCTGTTTCACTGCTTCGCATAACGCGACAGTTAAATCAGCATTTCCAACCTGAAATTCATAGTCATCTTTAGGTCGATTAACACCTGCTAGATGAATTACTGCATCAACCTTATTAAGCAGGTGAGGCAACTCATCTATTTTATTTTCGCGGGTAAAACTAATCACCTCAATATCATCTATTTCGCCTAAATGAATAATGAGGTTTTTACCGACGAACCCGTTTGCTCCAGTAATTAACAACTTCATGGCGTTAACCTTCTGGACTGACGTATTTGCCAGCGGCAAATGCATTCATAAAGTCGAGTTTTCGCAATAATTGTTTCATACCTTCGACGTCTAAACGTTCGGTATTGTGTGAGTTGTAATCTTCTATTTCCGATATGTTGGTATCGCCCTGCTCAACATACTTGGCATAATTTAAGTCACGCAGATCTGGCGGTACGCGGAAATACTGCCCCATGTCTTCTGCACAGGCCATCTCTTCTCGCGATAATAATGCTTCGTAGAGTTTCTCACCGTGGCGTGTACCCATGATATTAATTGGATACTCTGTTCTATTGATTAGCGACAAAATAGCCTGCGCCAATGTTTCAATTGTTGCTGCGGGTGCTTTTTGTACAAAAATATCACCATTTTTGCCGTGTTCAAAAGCATAGAGAACAAGGTCAACCGCATCATCCAGCGTCATCATAAAGCGCGTCATTGATGGGTCAGTAATAGTAATAGGCTTGTCAGCCCTGATTTGGTCAACAAACAGTGGAATAACAGACCCGCGAGAGGCCATAACATTCCCATAGCGCGTACCGCAAATGACGGTTTTTGTCTCGTCGACATTCCGCGATTTAGCCACCATCACTTTTTCCATCATGGCTTTTGAAATGCCCATTGCATTGATCGGATAAACCGCTTTATCTGTGCTCAAGCAAACAACGCGTTTAACACCGTTTTGGATAGCAGCTTCCAGTAGATTTTCGGTACCTACAACGTTCGTTTTCACCGCTTCCATAGGATGAAATTCACAGGATGGTACCTGCTTCAGTGCCGCTGCATGATAAATATAGTCGACACCGCGTGTCGCATTCAGGATACTTTGATAGTCGCGCACATCACCGATGTAAAATTTTAGCTTCGGATTGTTGTAGGCTTTACGCATATCATCTTGTTTCTTCTCGTCGCGACTGAAGATGCGAATCTCGGCAATATCTGTATCGAGAAAACGACGAAGAACCGCGTTACCGAAAGAGCCTGTGCCGCCGGTAATCATTAATACATTATCTTTAAACATAGTTTGCCTATTTTACCCTGACATAGGTTGGTTGTTTGATCTCATTAGCGGGAATGACCAGTTATGAAGTATTTAGCTTTTTACACTGATTAAAATATCAAAAACTAGGTTCTCGTTTAATCGCTCGATGCTACCATTTCTAAATTTCTTATCCAAAACGCTCTAACAAACTTCTGAACATTGTTAGATTAGCTTCTTCTATTTCTGGTCTCGCAAACTGCTTGGATGCCCACGTGCTAATATTTTTTCTCATTGTTAAATGATCAGCACTGCTGGCAGCAGCCGTTTTATTTATTGCTTCAACAAATTTTTGGCGGTTATCTAATGCCACATCCCAACCGAGACCCAACTCTTCAAGATTCCTCCAAGGCGTTTTATCTGATATCAGTACCGGAAGGCCAGCGCATAAAGCTTCAACAATCGCATGTCCGTAATTCTCCCCGAGTGTGGGAAGAAAGAAAAGATCATAATCTGCAAGAGTGCTGATCACCTTGCTTGGCTCAAGCATACCTCGATAATTTGTCTTTATTCGATTAGGAAGCTTGTGAATCAATTTCTGGCACTGCTGCCAGTAAGAGTCATCTTCAACTGGACCAAAAATATCAAACTCAATTTCAGTTGCCGCATCACTCAAGACATCCAGCGCGAAAAGTAAATTTTTCTTCTCAGATATTCGAGAAAGAAAGGCAACTCGTAACTTATCGCTATCTTTCACTCTACATATTTTCGGAGACTCAACATTTGGAATATTCTCAGCTATTACAATATCGACCTTATCTCCAAATATTTCTTTAATATCATCTCTTTCATGCACAGTGGAAGCGTGAAAAACAACATTCTTGTGCAAGAGCAGCAATTTATAAACTGCAATATATGATTTCTTCTTTAGGTATCGAATACGAAGTGCACCATCAGAAAATTCGCCTCTGGGTGCAATTAAAACCTTTCTGTTAAATAATCTTGCTAGCAGCTGCGGTACTATTGAAAACTTTACTGAGAAAAAACTATTTATGTACAAAAACGAGTACTTTTTATCTCGTACTAATGCGATTAGCTTGGATAGCCCGTTTGAAAAATAGAATACATTTGCTTTTCCTACCGCTTCCCAGCTATTTTTGCTCACACTATGAAACCGATATTTGTCTCCAATATCTCTATCGGATGTCACTATATCAAAAGATATGCCATGAGGGGATATTTTGTTAACAATGTTCTTTAAAGTTTTAATTGGACCACCAGCACGCTTAGCTGGAAGATAGTACGAAGTAAATACTAATATACGCATTAAAAAATCAATTCCTTAAGTCCTTCATAAAACTAAGAATGCCATTGAAAAATCTATACCGGCCACGAAGAAGTAGGGTCGAAGCACTCATAAACCTGTAAAATAAATTCATCTGAGTCATTGCAAGTCTGCGTTTACAAATATCAATTAATAAGTTGAGCCGGTTAGATACTATCAGGTAATCAAAGTCTTCTAAAAAAACAAAATCATTTCTATGTCGATCTATAAATTTGCTCATAACATTGTAATTCTCTAGTTCTCGTAACCTCAGATCATAAGAACTTCTGCTCGATATAAAATTTAACGGATTTCCCTCTTCCTGATTAAGCTTATCGTCAAATGTTACAGTGGACTCGTGACGTCGATAATCCGCAAGACAGTTATTAATAATTACTTTTCGGCCCAATAAGATCGACCACTCATTAAACCAGTTATCATGGCCCGCGGTCCACTCTGAAGGGATTGGTGTAACCAACTGAACAAGCTCTTTTTTTATCATCATCGCCATACCCGTAGCGTAGGCTCGATTTAGATTTCGTTGAAACCTTAGCCGTTTAAGTTTGGTATCCCCAACTCTCTTCAAATTTCCGTTGCAAAACCAAATATCATGCATCAATAGCAGATTATCACCAATGCTATCCATGCATACTTTCACTTTATCTTCAACCCAACTGTCATCTTGGTCACAAAGAAATATAAAATTACCACCTGCATGGCTCAAAGCGATATTGAAATTTTCTTTATAACCAACATTATTATTGTTTTTTATTACCTTTATCTTAGAACAGGATATCGATCCAATTACCTCTAATGTGCGGTCGCTAGAGTTATCATCAGAGATAATTATTTCATCAACCTCGACGCTTTGATTCAAAATACTTATTAATTGTTCTTTCAGATACTTTTCACCGTTATATGTAGCTATAACGACTGAAATTTTACCGTCCTTCATTGTTAAGACCTTTAAAGCAAACTAGCATTACAATTCCCCAAACAATCATTGTGGAATACATATAAAACGTATTACCGTTCGAGCCGCTGTAGAGCAAAACCCCATAATATGTGAATAGAACTTTAAGGTAACCGAAATCATTATTCGAAATTGAGTTTATGATTAAAAATACAGATGGAAGAAGTATATAAAGTATCGCAATAAAAGCAGCCAAAAACCCAAACTTCATTAGAACGTCTAAATATTGATTCTCATACATAGATTGGTTTAGCTCTTTTGTGTCGCCAAAGCCCTTCCGATATTCGCTATATGCCGGACTTTCATACCCCAATCCCGCACCAAACGGCAGATGAGCTTCTGCTTCATGAATAAGAATCTCTGCCTGATCTTTTCTAATGGATACCGTATTAAATGATTGAGATTGGTTAAAGCCTTCAATTTTTTCCTGAACTAATCCAAATAAACCTAAGTTTACGATCAATACAATCATAGATATTGCACCAGCTATACCAATTAGGAAATGGCCTAAATGCAAGCGCAATTTTAGAAAAAATCGCATGATTATTTCGGATGCAATCAACGTTAAGAATAGTAACAGTATAAAATATTGAGTAATCGACGCCGATAACCCGATAGTTACTATTAAAATACCAATCAGTAATCGTCGTTTATAAAAAAATATCTCTATGCCTAGACAAAAAATTATCAAAGAAGTGAGGTTACTATAAACTTTTAAACCATTTTCAGCTGCGCCCGCAAATCCAAATGCATAACCCAACCGTCCCACTAGCGTTGTATCAAAGAAAACGTGAAATTTAGGAGATAACAATGCAGCAACATAGATAAAAATATGTGCTGTACATATCAAAAATACAGAAAAATTTATTTTAGCCAGAACATTTCTTAAGGTTCCATAGTTTAACGTGCTGATCAAAACATAAGGAAACAGAAAATAATAAATGGAGAAATAATTATTTCGCAGCATGTGCTGTAGGCTATTACCTTTTAACGCACCGACGTAAAACGAGATATGAAATAAGAAAATCACAATGAGGAAGTATAAGAAATAATCTCTTTCCCAAGCTCTTAAACCACGCTCAAAGACGACTATAAACATTATCAGTAGAATTGAAAAATAAAGAAATTTCCCTGCCGTGAAAAACGCCAAAGAAAGAATAAGAGAGTAGAATAGGAATTTATTAAACCAATCTTGTTTCATAGAACTTAGTTAAAATAATATAGAAACAAAGACTCAACGGCAGGGAGAGTGCGGAATGAATACCTAAGCCGAACTTTAAAAACACTATCATAAGGAAGCCATTTAGACCCACGCTCACAAATATGAATACAATCATTCGCTTTAAATGACCTGACATCTCGAGTGACTTGTGGAAAACTAAAGCAATTTGAGCTAGAACGGCTGAGAGCAAGCTGTATATTTGTAACTCAATCGATGAGATTCCAATTCCATTAATCACATTAGGCCAGACCACATTCATAGCAAGCAGTGAAACAAATCCGAGCAAACCAATAGCGACTTGTATATATATTATGTGTCCACGAATTTGGTAGAATTTTTTTAGTAACCCTCGGTTGAATAAGTTCGAGAACTTGGGGTGGCTCCACGTAACTATAAAAGAAAGCATCACGGTAGTGATGTTAAAAACCACGTCATGCACTCTAACAAAGGAATTTAACAATTCAAGTTCATCAGATATTAATAAAATATACCTGAACGTCATATTGTTAAATGTATAAAACAATATCCAAACCGCGATCGGAATAGAGAAATTTAATATCTTTTTGAATTCAGGTTTTGAAAACGCGGATAAAGATATCGTCCCCAAAGGCCGTACTGCCCACTTAATGAATAGTCCAATAGGTATCAAAAATGAAATGGATAATATCCAAAGTGCACTCGAACCGTTTGGTTGTACTTTATTGAATGCAAATACAACCACAATAGTTGAAATAAAAATTAAAGACCTAGCTATATTGGATATTAAAAATAGTTTAGATTGCTCACTTCCTTGAAAGATTGAATAAAGGACATTTAATAAAAACATCATCGCAGTGAGGAATACCAACAGACGATAGTCATCTAGTATTACAAATAGAACTGCTAGAAAACTAAGAACAATTAGAAAGAAAAATACCCAAGTACTATTAAACTCAGCATCAGTTTTATTCCCTGGGAAGTACCTTAAAAACGATTGTCCTAACATGCTCGAACAAGTCAGAGACAGCAACGTTGCGGTAGCAAATCCATTTGAATAAAGAATATAATCATTTGGGCTTAATATTTTCATCAAATAAATATTTGATATGAACATTAAAACCGCTGGTATAACTCGCGCGAGAAAATAGAACATCAAAGGAATTAATTCCTTTGGGTTCATTAATTGCGAATTTAATTTAATCAATTTGTACCCAATTTTCTACAGCTGTAACCTATGGCCAAGAGTCAATCACTATTGTTTCGTAACGTTCAAGTGTCGTTAAAATAGGGAGTGTGCTAATTAACGAAGAAGGACTTTTTTATACGCTTTGGATATCTAATCGAATGTCTAGGAGTTACGTGGATAGTAGCGAATTAATACATAAGCCATCGAAAGGAAAGAACCTAAAATTCCGCCTAATATAACAATGAGGAACCTTGAAGGTTTGTGCTTTTCTTCGGGAATGATTGCGGGGTCTAATACCTGAAACATATACTCAGACCTAATATTGGCGAGCATTAATGTTTGTAATTGACTTTCTATTAGATCATACAACCCTTGTTGTATTGTACTTAAAGATGTCGATTCAAGCTGTTCTTCCAAATATTTAAGGCTAGACTCTGCGTCTTTTATATCTCTTTCACGCATAGTTTCATTGATCGTATAAATTAAAGAATCAACTGTATTCTTCGCAAAAATTGGAGATTCGTGTTGCACAGCTATTCTTATAAAGCCGGTTTCACTTTCCTGTCTAATAATTAAATTACTTTCTTTAAACTCAGTTACGTATTCCCAGCTTGAAGGTTTAAGATTTTTCGGTGGTTTTACATCTCTCACCCACTTTTTCTCGTTGGGGTCGTAAATTTCGTCATCAAAAATCAAATTTTCAGAAGGGCTCCATTTCTCCACAGCCATAATCTCAGGAATGATATCTTGAGTCTCGATGTATTCTCTAAGAAAATTATGGGATTCTAGGAGTTGCAATGCAATCTTTGTTTTATCTGCGTTCCCACCGGATCCTAAATCTATACCAGCAAGGCTAGCTAAGCCTCCTAGCTGTCCAATCATTTTTGTTATATTACTATTGCTCGATTCATCATGCGGCGCGACAATCGCTTCAGCTTTATATATATTGGGTAGAAATAACGAATATGCGATAGATATGATCACAAACGCCCCAGTGATTACTACAATAAGCTTCTTGCCTAACCATAAAGTTGACGCAACTTTTCTTAAATCGATTGCTCCATCAGTATTAATATCGCGCTTGATGTTAGTCATTTATCACACTCTTTAATAATATTCGATTTTGATTAGAGTTAAATTGCAGCCAATGCGGCGAGCGCAACACCGATCTGATACACAATTTGCGTCGCTTGTGACCAAACCGTTAAACCGTCTTTATATTGTGTATCTAATGGCACCACAATGGTATCGCCAGGCTCTAAACGTTTATCATTTCCTAAACCGAACCAACCGCCATTTCCCAGCATTTCGATACTACCGTTTGATTTAACGATGAAAATTCGCTCTTCGTCCGCTTTCTTACGAATACCCCCTGCGCGACGAATGTAATCATGCGCATTTAAGCTTCCGTCGTATACATAGGAGCTAGCCATTTGAACTTCTCCGATAATATTCACCGTATTGCGACGATTCGGTATCACTAACCGGTCACCATCTTTAAGTTCAATGTCGTCTGAAACGTCGCCGGAAATTATTTGTGGCAAATCAATAATGAGTCGCCCTACCGGCTCGACATTCATCAAATCCGTTAACAACTGGCGAGTTTCGTTGTAGCTGCGCGTATTATTTTCAGAGCCAGTAATCGCATTAGTGGCAATCTCTTGTTGTAACTGCTGCGCCAGCACTCTCATGCGCTCTTTTTCTAGAGTTTTAAGCTCTTCGCGGGTGAAAATAGCTCCCTGTGGGAAGGCATAATCGGTAAATCCACCAGCCCGTTCAACCAATGCTGACAAGGTTTCACCACGGCGAACAGTATAGGTGCCAGGAAAACGTACTTCGCCTTTTAACGTTACTTCAACCGTGTTTTGCCATTCCGGAATTTGGAATACGTGTAGGCTATCACGACCTTTAAGCTGCACTTGTTCGCGACCGGCTAAGCTTTCGCGTAAATTTACGGTCACATAGTCGGTTTGTGTTTGCCCATCAACAATTGACGAGCGGGTCACTTCTGCGCGGTCTAGGTACGCCGACTCTTTGAAGCCACCTGCAGCAGAGATCAAATCCATTTCGCTGGCGTTACGCGCTAACGGGTAAATTCCTGGATAACGTACCTCACCGGTAACGCTCACTATTGGTAGTTCGCGATCGTAACTGAACTGGTTACGTAGTTTTGCTAATATCGGCTCAAGCAAATTATTGCGAGAATACAGCGCATACTCTTCTATCTCGTCACCTTCATCTGTGTCACTGCTTGAAAATAACCCTTGCAGCTTCGATGCAACTTCTGATTCGCCAAAGGTACCCTCTTCTTCGTCTTTTTCCTCAACACCTGCTAATTCACGATAGTACTTCTTGCGGTATTCACGCAACAGCTCTTGCCGCTCTTTGCGCTCTTTCTCGCTTTCGTTCAATATCCAATCGCTTAATAGCAGCTTCTCGTCGGAAGCATTTTCGTACCGCGAGAAAATAACAACCTGATCACGTGGCAAGAGTTCTATATTATCTTGCGTTTGTCCCGAAACCGCGGCGGCTACATCAAACTGATAAATATCAATATCACGGCGCAAATTACGTTCACGCACTACTATGCCGTAGCCCAAGTCGGCGATGCCCAACAACCCACTGCTTACGTTTTTAATAATATTATTTATGCGAATTCCTTCGCGCCATTCATAATAGCCTGGGCGCGCCACCGCGCCGACCAGCATGATGCTTTGGTTCATTTCATCTGAAACCGCACTAATTTCCACTTCATCACCATTACGCAATTGAATGGCGTTTGCCGCATCTAAATCAACGGTTTGGGTAATACGCTTACTGCCATCAATACGTTTAATCCGAATGGAATCGGTATATGCACCAGCTTTGGTGCCGCCGGCAAGCTGAATCACTTCCTTTAAACTACGTTCATTTCTCAACTCATAAATGGCAGGGCGTAACACTTCACCATACACGCGCACCATGTCACCGCGCGGTGGAATAAAGACAATATCCCCCTGCTGCAACAAACGGTCGCCGGAGGGGTCGCCTTTAATCAAGAAATCGTACAAATCAAGTGTAGTTAGGGTGTTACCATCGCGCTTTAATTGAATATTTCGTAGCGAAGCGATATCCGATACCCCACCACTCACAATCAACGCCTGCATCATGGTGGTGAGCGAGCTGACCGTGTAAGTACCTGGCTGATAAGCTTCACCCATCACATAAATTTGGATACTACGCAGCTTCCCCATCGAAACCGCTGCTTGCATGCCGATCATTCGGTTCGCGACTTCGTTTTTTATCAAAGCTTGAACATCGCTAAAGCTTAAACCGGCTACCTGAATAGGGCCCAACTCAGGAATTGTAATACGCCCTTGGCGGTCAACAGTAAATTCGTAATCTTGACTTTCTTTGCCATAGAGTTGAATGCTTACTGTGTCGCCCGAACCCACGGTATAATTCGACGGCACTGGCGCATGACTAACGGGTGCAAACGTTGTTGGTTTACCGGCAAAAAGTTTATAACCAAACGGCTGCAAACTTTTATCACTCACATCGAACTGCTTTTCGAGATCGTCTGGGGTGGTTTGTTCCCGCTGCTGATTATTCTTGTCCCGCGCTTCCATAATTTCTGGATATTCTTGACCGGCCGTGTCTGAGGCTTTATTACTTGCGCCTCCTTCCAGCATACTCAAGTCAAAACCGTACTGGCGCGCCAGCATTTCTTGTTGACTGCGCGGTAGCTTTTTAAATTGCTCAATCTGTGCTTGGCTTATGGCTTGTGCATTAGCCGTCGACAGCGGGTTTATTGCCGCCGCAAACAAGAGTGACGCAGCCATGGCTGTGATGAGAAGTTGTTTGATAATGCCTTGCATTATCTGCTCCTTATGATGCTTAATATAGCTTGCCGTTGTTAATATTATGTTCCAGACACGCTACCGCCCATAGTTTACGGTAAACTAAAGCCCGATGTGCTCCGCGAATACTGAAATATTAAGGTTTAAATAGACAATAAATACATGTGTAGTTATTGTAATTTTGTAAATAATACTATCACGCCTGGTTAGTTGTGAATACCGCCAATACCCTCTTATACAAGCGTCTGCTTCTTATTTAGCCAGTACATTTTGAGCGCCGACTTTGCATGTTGATGTTCGTTAACTCTGCTCAATCTGGGTATAGTTAACGCTTGCACAAACCTGCTGATTTAACCTGTCTAAAAAACAAAGCAACGGCTTGCGCCATGTAATTTAAATCACTTTCGCCAAGAAGAAGCCGTTAAATGGGCCATCATTTAATATGACGCTATCACCTGGCTTCTGGCGCTGACTTTACTGTTATCATCTGTTGCGTATTTAATTGTTGCATTTCAACGATAAACTAGTCATTCACTTCGGTAAGTTTATGACCAAATCGTAGTAAGTGAAGTACACCTAAAGTATTTTTAATTTTATGTATGTTTTCTAATCCCTCGGGTAACTGTACAACCAGATAACCGAGAAACAAAATGCCTCTTCACTAACACCCCGCTTGTCTCGGCGTAGATTGCTCCTACCGTGAAGGCTGCAACTGCTGACCGATCACATGCGTTTAATTATATTATTAGTGCTGGGATCAAACACCATGCTGCGGTTTCCATCAATAACATCAAGAATATCGACTGCGCACTTTTTGCCTTTTTCAACACCTGGCTGGTCAAAGCTATTGATTCCCCAAATAACTCCCTGCGTAAACACTTTGTGTTCATAAGCAGCAATTAGTGCGCCAAAGCTTTGTGGGGTTAGCTCATCGACATACAACAAGTTGGTTGGATGACCTCCTATATAGGCGTTGCGAGGGTCGCCCGAACTTTGAGCACCTTCCCACATAAGTTTTCTATGGGCTAAGCAATTACTCACAGATAAACGTTGTTGTTCGCGCAATGCGCGTTGCACATCGCTGCTAAAATTCGGCGCTTGTCTGTGTAATACCGCAATGAAGTCTGCAGTAAAGTGATCCCAGCCTTGGTGCAGATGCTGGAAAAATGCATGTTGACCATTTGGCCCGTAGCCCCCCCAAATAATAGGCCCTGTCGGCGCGTTTAGCGGCTGATTATCATGCGTAGCTTGTTTGCCATTACTTTCCATATCAAGTTGTTGCATATAACTTGGGAGATAACGCAAACGGCCATCATAGGGCAAAATAGCTAGGTTATTTATACCACGCACTTCGCGGTTATAAATCCCAATAAGGGCCAATAACATAGGAATATTTTCAAGAAATGGAGCCTTGGAAAAATGGTCATCCATGGCCTTCGCACCTTCTAACATTTTACTGAATTGGTTTGCTCCAATGGTTAACGCTATCGGTAAACCAATAGCCGACCACAAACTATAGCGCCCGCCAACCGAATCAGCGAAGCTCAATTGTTGCGCTGGTGGAATCCCAAAATCAGTCATGCCCTGACTGTTGGCGCTCACACCAATCACATGCCGTTCTAGCCATTGGTGTTCAGTTAATTTTGGTTCTAACCAAGCTTTTACGGTGTTGACATTGGCGAGCGTATCAATTGTGCCAAAGCTTTTACTCGCGATAATAAATACCGTGGTTTCGGGGTTCAGAATCGGGAGCACGGCATAAAGCTGCCCCCCGTCCATTGAGCTCACAAAATGTGTGTGCAGCGTGTGCAGGCTGTTATCGTCGGCAAATTCTTTCAAGGCGAATGAGCCCATCATGGGGCCAAGGTCACTGCCACCAACGCCAATATTTACCACATCAGTAATGACTTTACCTGTAGTACCGAGCCACTGACCACTGCGTAACTCTCGCACAATCTCAGTGAACCGGTTTTTTCCATTACCAGCTTTCACCACGTTGTGAATACTTCGGTTCAAACAGTGGCTTACTTTTCGACCTTCGGTTTTGTTGTCAAACTCACCTGCAAGAAGTTCTTTACGTAGCAGCTCAAAATTTTCGGGAAGCCTGCGCTCCGCAAGCTCGTTTAGTTGCTTTTGGGTTAAACCTTGAAAACTAAAATCAAGGTTTAAAAGGTCCGTCTCTATGCAATAGAAATTATTTGCTGGAGAATTATTTACCATTGCACCAACTCCATCATAAATATGTCCAAATACCAATTTTTAAAAGGGCATTAATCAGAACCAAACAAGTCACGTGTATAAACGCGGTCCGCTACATCATGAAGATCGACTGTTAATCTATTTGATACGATTAAACAACATGCTTCTTTGAATTCATTTAAATCCTTTATAACTCTCGAGTGAAAAAATGTTTCTTCTTTCAATACTGGCTCATACACCACTACCTCAATCCCTTTGGCTTTCAGGCGTTTCATAATGCCTTGCACGGCCGATGCGCGGAAGTTGTCCGATCCTTGTTTCATGACCAGGCGGTACACGCCCACCACTTTCGGATTGCGGCGCAGTATGTCTTCGGCAATAAAGTCTTTGCGAGTGCGGTTGGCATCCACAACAGCACGAATCATATTCTGCGGTACTTCGTCGTAATTCGCCAGTAACTGTTTGGTGTCTTTAGGCAGGCAGTAGCCGCCATAGCCAAAGCTGGGGTTATTATAGTGGTTGCCTATGCGCGGGTCTAAACACACGCCTTCAATAACCTGACGGCTGTCTAAGCCATGTACTGCGGAATAGGTATCCAGCTCATTAAAGTACGCCACGCGCATGGCCAAGAAAGTATTGGCGAACAGTTTAATAGCCTCGGCTTCGGTGGCATCGGTAAACAGGACATTAACGTCTTTTTTGATGGCACCTTGCTGCAGCATTTGCGCGAATGTTTCAGCGCGTGGTGAACGTTCACCGACAATAATGCGCGACGGGTACAGGTTGTCGTACAACGCTTTACCTTCGCGCAGGAATTCTGGCGAGAATATAATATTGTCGGTTTTGAATTTAGCTTTTAGCTCGTTGGTGTAGCCCACTGGAATGGTTGATTTAATCACCATCACGGCCTGCGGGTTATGCGCCAATACAGATTCAATTACGGCCTCAACTGAACTGGTATTGAAGTAATTGTTCTTGGCATCGTAATCGGTTGGCGTGGCAATAATCACCCATTCCGCGCTTGCGTAAGCTTGCGGATCAGTGGTTGCGGTCAGGTTTAAGCTTTTGTTGGCTAGAAAGTCTGCGATTTCCTTGTCTTCAATGGGGCTTCGTTTGCTATTTACGGCATCCACGCGGCTTTGCTGAATGTCTACAGCGGTTACTTCGTGGTGCTGCGCAAGCAACACCGCGTTCGATAACCCAACGTAACCGGTTCCGGCTATTACAACTTTAGCCATGCTTAAATTCCCTCTTTAGTCGACATTTTCTTAGTCCACGTAATATGGACTACGCTTATCGGTTGCGCCGAATAAGCTAAACCCACGGCCGAGCATTTGGCCTCCGTCGCGTGTTATCGGACTCCAGCCAATACTGCCTCGGCCTGCACTGTGACGCAACTGAATCAGGTCAAACGGAATGCTGATATAAAAGCCTTTGGTGAAGCTGCCTTCGCCATATTCCTCGGCCGACACATTGGTTTTCGCCGCATAGGCGCCGGCGATAATACCGCTTTTGAATTTATGCTCAAATGCCACTTGCACACCACGGTCGCCGGCCAGGAACTGCCCTGCTGCCACCCGTAACAAGGTGTTTGGCATAAAGCTCGGGCGCCAATAACCGGTTACATGGCCTGTGATTACGTCATAATCACGGAAGCCAAAATGATTTTCCCAGTCGCGCTGGCGGGCATAGTTCACGTCGACGCCAACGGCCCAATTGCTGTCGAGTTCACGATACAACAACTCGCCGCCAAAGCCGCCAAACATTTCTTCTTGATAACCGACATAACCAAACGCGAACAGGTCTTTACTCAGCTGTTCTTGATGCCCAATGGCCAAATTGCGCAAATAAATGTCTGAGCTGGTCACGTATTCACGCACGTAAGTACGCACACGTGGCAACGGGCCTTCTTCCTGGCCACCAAGGAAATTAAATTTGTCGTAGTTATCAAGAATACGTCCACTCACCGTCGTGTAAGCAAAGGTGTTCCTACTTAGGCTATAAAAAGCGCGCACATCTAACCCTACTTGGTACATATAAAAAGCTTCAGGCCCACCGAAGCTTTGATCAATATAAGGTTTCACGCTCACGGTTGGCATTTCGGCGAATTCAAATTCACTGCCGTACAAGGTTTCACCTGGTGCCTCGGTTACTTCGCTACGGCTATAGGCCTGTTGTGTGGTCGCATTAATGGTGCGGCGCGCGATGGCATCTTTGAAAATTTCGGCATCAATGTTGTCCTGCGCCAATTTGGTATTACCCGAAACAGTCACAAATTGGTAAGTTTCAATGTTTTCCGGGGTTTCCGATGCCAATACACGGCCTAAGCGCTCAAGCGCGATTTCGCTGTCACGATAGCGCGCTTGATTGCCATAAAGGGTCAAGGTTTTCTGTTCTTCGTTTAGCGCTATTTCGCCAACCCAGGTACTGGCTTCTTCACTTATGGCGCTGCGCAGCTCGTTCAGCTGTTCTTGCTGCTTGAGTTCTTCAATGCTGGCAACCTTGGTTGGTTGGAGTTCGCGCGGCGGAGTGTCCAGTTTCGGCTGCGTCATTTGATCAAAATTGGTGCGAATGGTGAAGCCGAACATAAGCGTGTTGCCACGTTCGTAGCTGAATTTCAGGCTCATGTTACGGCCAAGATCATACTCAAGCCCGTAGTTCCAACGCGAATCCTGCGGCATGGGCACGGTTGAAGGCTCACGCATGTAATTGTTGCTATCGTATTCAACTTTTACGGTCAGTGGGTCCCAGGGGGTTTGGTATTCCAGACCACCGAACCAAGCGGCGTTGCCTTTAAACCATTTATCCACCTCAAAGCTGCCGCCTCGGCCTGAGAAACCGCTTTCACGACGGCAAAACTCATCGGCAAGTTCACAAAACGGGTTGTTGATGTTGCCGTTTTTGCCTAAGTAGCCCCAACCAATACCCGCAGTGAAGTCGAAGTTACCGAAGCGCTTGCTCGCGGCAACATATTCACCGGCAAATAAGCCTGTACCGGCTAAATCGCGGATACCCACGCTGGTTTCAGGTACCCAGCGCGACTCTTCAGTCAGGCGGAATTTGAAATCTACGCCACGGTCTTTATAAGTTTGATCGCCCGAAAAGCTCTCATATGGGCTGTAGCGACGGGTGCGAATGTCGTTGTAGCGTAGCGTGGCTTCTAACCATGGAAACACCTGCAGGTTAATGGCCCAGCGGCGGTATTCCTCGGAATCAAAATAGGTGAATGCGAATTCGCCCACATCGGCATGACGGCCACTTGGCATTTGCAATAAGCCCCAGCTACCGAAGTCATTGGTGCTTGGCTGTTGGCGTTTATGCAATTCACCCAGCCATAACATGGGCGGTTCCTGTTTATCTTTTATGTATTGACTCAAGGTGGTGAAATGCTCCTGCTGGCTTATTTGCGGCTGCATGGGGTTCCAGTAGCGCGCCAGCTCAATCATTTGCTCGTTGATATGTTTGTAGCGGCTTGGCAGCTTGCTGGTATCAAACAGGGCAACAACTTTTGCACCGGCAGAAAATTCTTGCTGGTAGGCATTGTGTGGGTCAATGTACAGGGTTTGTACGTCACCGGCGGCGGTGATTTGCACCACTTTTTCTTGCAGCGTAATGGCTTCAAAGCGCTGCTTGAGTTTTTCGGCAACGGCGGTTTCACGCGCGGTGAAATCCGGATGATAGGTCATTGCAAACGGCACCCACACGGCACCAATAATTTGCAGGTGCTCAAACTGGTGCTGCTTGATGCTCGGTAGCAGCAATTGATAGCGGTCGGCAGTGAGCGCTGGGTTAGCATTTAGAAACAAGCGCGCTTCGTCGTAGCTGCTGGTTAGTGCGCTCTTTTTGTTGATATCAACGCCAAAGGTGATGCTCTTCGGGCCTTCCTCAACGTGGCCACGCCCGATAGGCTCGGCGCCAATAAGCGGCCAATTCGCCACTTGCACGGCGACACGGCCAGCAAGCTGCGCGTAATTGTGTTCGTCATTGTCGCGAAAATGCGCTTGCAGCTGATACAGTTGCTGAGTGAGTTCGCGCTGCTGCTGCATGATTTGGTTTTGCATGTTAGCACTAACGAGCCGCACGCCGGGCCAAAATATTTCGGTTTGACTGATTTGTGCTTGTTCATACACTTGGTGCAGGCGCGGGGTGCCTAAAAACTCAAGTTGCTTCTTTTGCGCGGGGCCTTCAATTTTGATGGCGACTTTTTGTTGCTGGCTTGGTTGTTGCTGGCTTGGCTCTTGGGCTGACTCTTGTGCATTGGCACTAGCGCTGGTGGCGAGCACGGCGGCAATCACGAGCGTGCTCAGCGTGTTTGCGGCCTTGATAAAACGGCGTTGGTTCATTCGTTCACTGCCTTCAAGTCATTCGCGTAGGGTTTCACTTCTTCAATTTCAACATAACCGGTGCCTGGCGCCACAAATTGGCGTGACTTCACGGTGCGACCGGTTTTTTGCTCAACATAGAAGATATTGGTGAACAGCTCGCTGGTTTCTTCAATTTTGTATACGGTGAGCTCGGTGGTGTCGGGATGGGTCCACTGCTCGGTGCCAAGCACGGCGAATTCGCTGCTGTAGGTTAGCACGGAATCTTTCAAGTTCTTTTCGGTGGCGCTGGTTATCCACACTTTACGCTGCCACATGGTTGGGCACTGGCTGGGTTCTTTCAGGTTGCGCTTCAGGCAGACAAGCGGATCGGCATCCAAGTTGTCGGTGTGTGCGATGGCATCACTGATGTTCACGCTACCGATAAAACGGCCATGCCGGGTGTGGATGATTTCATCGCCACCGGTACGCCACTTGAGTACGTTGTCGTCGTCAAAGGCCAGCGCCATGAGTGCGCGAGGACGGTTGTCGACACGAATATATTGCGCGGCATACGGATAATCCTTAATTTCTTGTATGCTCAGGCTTACGTCATCTGGCGTTTCGAACGCGCGTTGGGCGATTTCGACGTAGTTTTTTACACGCACACTGCATCCGCTAGCGGTGGTTACTAGCAAAGCGATAATGGCTGCTTGTTTGAGCATTTGGGATGGCTTACGCTGGGTTGTCATGCTTCCGCTTCGTTGTTGTTTTCGTTATTTTGATATGCTGGTTATGTGCCACGAATAGTAGCATATTTGTTGCCTGTTCAAAATAAAAAAGCCGCGGGTTTACGCCCGCGGCTTTGACATTTTTACTAGCTCTAACTTAGTTGGTGCTAGTAGTAGTGCTAGTGTTAGTTTGCGTCACCGGAGTTGGTGGTTTTGGAGCTACGAAGTCGTCGTCGTCGTCAGTTGCAACAACGAGTACCGCTGCAGCAGCTACACCAGCAGCTACCATAGCGCCAGTAGTATATGCTACACCTGAACCAGATGCGCTGCTACCACCAGCAGAACCAGCGTCTTGTGCAATAGCGGCTGGCGCAAGCGCCATCACTGCTGCAGCAAATAATGCTGTTAAAGTTTTCATAATATACCTCTTCCATACTATTGATTGGCCAATCAGCCCACTTCTATGTGGGTGATTATCATCAAATTTAACAGCTTGTTATGGGACTGTAAAGATGATTTTTGTAAGCTTTTTTCTTTAAAAGTGGAAGCTGCCGGTTAATGCCAAGTAGCTATTATCACTGTCTATCAGGGTATAACCAGCACCCAAACTAAACTCTTGAGTGATAAAGTAACGACCGCTGACCGTCCACTCTTGATCGCTGTCATCGTAAATGTCGACGTGCCGCACATTCGCGTCCACTTCAATGTCATTGGTTAAGCGCGAACGTAAGCCGATTTGTGCATTCCAACCGGTATCGTCTTCGCTGTAGTTACCAAAACCTGACGATTTCACTTCGGCATCGTTATACACCAAACCGCCAGCTACGTAGCCCACGGTGTTACCCATGTTATAAAACTTATAGCCAACGTTGCCGTACAGGCTTGCAGATTCCACGTCGACCGCAAAGCCACCGGCATTGTAATCATCGCTGGCATAGATGTACTCAGCGCTGAAGAACCAATCTGGGTTGATGGACATGTTCAAGTGCGCGCCTGCGCCGTTGAGAGTTTCTCCATCAAGATCATAGCTAATGTAGCTAACGCCAAGCTTGTCGAAGCTTGGAGCCTGTTGCGCATGCGCTGCGGTGGTACCCATTGCAGTAGCCATAACCGCAGCGATGGTCGAAACTTTAAATAATGTTTTCATTTTTGTAGTCCTTCTGTGGAGTTCCTATCCACAGTATAGACTCAAAATGAGCGTGCAGTATTCGCTCTGCACTCTATTTTGCTCTTTATTTACGTACTGTTGCTAATCTTGCTTGTGTAAATGCACATCCATTTGTGGGTATGGAATGCCGATGTCGTTTTTGTCTAATGCGATTTTAATTTCGCGCATCAGATCCCAATACACCGGCCAATAGTCGGTGCTGTTCACCCAGGGGCGCACAATAAAATCGACCGAAGAGCTATTCAGCGCATGCACTTGAATATTCCAAGCCGGGTCTTTTAACAGGCGGCTCTCCGCTTTCAACACGTTTTCCAGTACTTCTTTGGTTTTGTGCAGGTCTGCGTCATACGACACACCAATCAGCAAATCAACGCGGCGCGTGTCTTCACGGTTGTAATTGGTGATGGGCTGGCCAGTGATTTGCGCGTTTGGCACAAACACCACTTTATTGTCCGGTGTTTTCAGGATGGTTTGGAAGATATTCACTTCTTCCACGGTACCCGACACACCGCCTGCGTCGACATATTCACCGGCGCGGAATGGGCGGAACAGAATAATCAACACGCCTGAGGCCATGTTCGACAGTGAGCCCTGCAGCGACAAGCCAATGGCTAAACCGGCGGCACCTAAAATGGCAATAAATGAAGTGGTTTCAACGCCAACTTGCGACAGCGCCATGAGCACCGCGGCGATGAAAATCACTGAGCGCACAATGGCGCCAAGGAAACTGATCACGGCTTTATCGGTGCCGCGCTTTTCCATGCCTTTGCCCATCAGGCCTGCAACTGAGTTCGCAATAATCTTACCGGCAATCAAGATGATGATTGCGACAATGAATTTTACGGTATAGCCGAGAATCAATTCTTGGTTCTCGCTAATCCATGTCATGACCTGTTCCATGTGTACTCCTTTTTACCATTTAAAATTATAGCGACCTTGGGCATCTGGCTTGCCGAGAAACACTAACAAATCTGTGATGGGTTTCGGTGTTTGCAAGGTTTGCTGCATACTGCCTGTCAGGCTGACTTGCGGCGCATCAATGCGCCCGTTCACTTGTGCGTTTAAGCGTAGTCCAACCAAATTATTATCGTCAATTTTCACGGCAATGCCGTTTTGCGCGTTGCAGCTTAGCGTTGAAACGTAATCGCCCAGCGCATGCCATTGTTGATTGATGCGCATCTCTGTTGTGCGCGCATTAAAACGTGCATCTAGCGTATCGCAGATTTTTCCGCTTTGAAAATCAGACACTTGGTAATCAGCGACCGTCAATTCCCAATTACCGGCTATGGTGATGGGTACGGGTAATTTCAGCTGTTGGATCGCCGGTTGCATCGCGCCTTGCAAATTCGCGGTAATTGCCGCTTTTGATGCACTGGCGTTGATGGTCGCGCTGCCGTGGATATAATTTGTCGACGGAATTTGCAGTGCGATGTCAGCTTGCCCCAGAAATAACTGCCAAGGGCTTAAGCGCCAGCTCACATCGTGCAAGTTTAATGTTCCGCCGTTTGGCAGTTCAGCACTCATGGATGTACGACCGTGCCATAACGTGCCCTGCGTTGAGGTAAGGTGCAGTCCCGGGACTGCACCCCACTTAATAACGGCGGCCGGGATAAGCGCAACGAGCGCAACAAGATAAAGTGGAATTAACCACAGCAACCAACGCCACGACATCATTCGCTCACCTGCAGTCGGCGCACGCGCACCATGCCTGGTTCGCCGCCTTCAGTGGCGTCGAGGTGCTCAATGGTGAGGCCCGCTTCGGTTTGCAGACTTTCGATAAATTGCAGCAAGGTATTAAAGTCAACTTGGTCGATAACCACCAACAAGCTGTCGGACTGGGGTTGCATGCGCGTTACTTCAATTTTTGCGGCGCTTGCCAGCGTTGTCACCCGCTCACTGACGCTGCCACTCATGCTTGAGGTGGGGGTGCGGAGCTGGGACTGCGCCCCACCTCCGCTTTGCGCGAGGTAGCGGCCGGTGTTTTCACGCACCCATTGCAGCAGCTCTTGCTGGGCATTGATTTTGGTTTCACGCTCGGCAATGCCGTCGGTAACTGGCTTCCATAGCAGGAAGTACGCTAACGTGATCACCAGCAATACAGCGGCGGTGCTCACCAACAATTTTTCACGTTGGTTCATCTGATTCACGCGGGCTTCAAGCCCTGGCACACGGTGGATAAGTTGTTGCAGCAAACTGGCCATTACACGTCCTTCTTCACGGTCAAGGCGCCGCTAACGGCTCCTGACTGGTTATTCACAGGGCCCTGCTCGACAGTCACCTGCCCACCTTCGTTCGCTACTTTGCGAAAATTCTCTAAGCTACCGAAGCTATTAGCTTTTACTTGCATGCGTAAGGTTTCGTTTTCGAAGCGCAGCATCTCAAGGCGTACATCGCGGTTGGCTTTAAACGCCGGTTCCAGATACGCCAATAACTCTAATGGTGACGTGGTGGTGCCCTCAACGCCAAGACTTTCGAGGTGGCGGTTCAGCTGCGAGCGCACGTTAACAATGCGTTTTTCATTCGGGAAGGTATCGCGATAGGTTTGCTCGATGGCTTGCTCAAGCTGCGCACTTTGCTCACCTAACTGTATGTATTCAATTACTTGCGAGCTGTAGCCGACTACCAATAACACCGCAGCAGCTATCGCAGCCGGTTTGTAAGCGCTCACATTGGACGCGCCCTTGCGCTTCTTGCGCTGCACCCGATACTGATGCTGCCGCAGATTAATCATTTCTGGCTGGGATTTGCGCGCGTTGTAGGTGGTCGCCACAATGCTCAGCGGCACCTCAATGTCCATTTGCTCCACAGCTTGCAGTTGCATGCCTTCAGCCATAACTGGCAACAGCGAGATGTCCGTGCTAAAGCCGCTGTATTGGCCGGTACGAATGATAACGGTTTCACCGAGCGTGAGCGAGATGGGCTGCTCGCCTTGCTCTGGAATCATGAAAATATCCGGATAGATTTCATCGCAATCGATGTCGGCTGCATCGAGTGCTTGCAGCCACTTGGTCATGGCTTCGTGCGCCACTACGGCAACGTGCAACGATAAACCGGTACTACTCTTTTTCACTGGTGGCCAGGCAAAATGCAATTCGCTGATGTCTTGCGCCAACTCGTCTTCCAGCGCATTTGGAATCACTTGCGGCAACATGCGTATCGCGCTACTGGGCAACTCAACGGCGGTGATCAACACATCCGTACCCGGCGCGAAACAAATCACGTCGCGGCTGCGCGCATGATCGCTCAACTGGCTTAGCTCGGACAAATCGTTGAGTGTGCCACTGGCAATAAGCTCTTCTTGCGCAGGGCTCCAAATCAGCCAGTGCAGCGGCTCATGCGGCTGCGAGCTCAAGCGAATGAATAATTGTTCCATGATTTAAGGTTCTCCTGCACCGCGATACAGCACCTTTGCTGTTTCGCTGGTGATTAAAAACTGGCTTTCGGCAGCCATCACTAAGTCGCCGTAACCAATTTTTGCGTTCAACTGGAAGTATTTACTTTTCACGTCCAAATCATCAAGCACGCCACCAATGGTTTCCGCGCTCACGCCGTTTGGCGTCACACCACCACCGAGATTCGGCCGTGGCCCACGCGTCGCAGCATCGTTAAGCGCGCCATTATTACGTGCATCGTCCATACTTTCATAGCCCTCGGCACGGCGACTGCTTAAGAAACTGTTGGCATCGTCCATCGACATCCCACCAAGCGTTACCGCGTGCAATAGCTCCGGCTGATCATCGTCCACCGTATTGAGGTTTATCTGCAAGGTGTTATCCCGCGGGATGACACACACGTACGGCTTAATCTGTTGATATATCTTCGCGCTTACCCCACGGATAAGGCGTAATTCGCTGACGTGAGTCAGCCAGTTATTGGCGGCGCTGTATGGAAACTGCAAACTTTGATAATCAACCGACTCAGCGCCGTAGCTGCCGTCAATGGTGTCGTCGTCATCCAACCAATCGGCCAGTGAATCGACAATCACATCAGCCGCATACGGCTCTAGCGAGTCGCTGCTGGCCAGCATGAGCATGCGCAGCTGCGCCTTGCGCCGCTCCCGTATCAGGTGGGGTGCAGTCCCTGCTCCGGAGCTGCCCTCTTCCTCTGCGTCAGTTTCGCCATCCGTGTCAGCATTTGTTCCTGCATTCGTGCCATTGTTGCTGCCAGCATTGCTGCTGCCCGAATCGTCGCGGTCGGCAGCGCGTAGTGAGTTCAAGTTAAAGCAGCTGTGCAAATCTTTGATTTTGCCTTGAATGGCGCCACCATCAACCGGATAGAGGTTGCCACTCTCACTTTGCTGGTACCACATTTGTTGTTGGTGCGCGACGTTGTCGCTTTCGCTGAGTTCGGTTCGTAATAGCTCGGTGACGATTTCTTCGGCGCTCAGCCAATACCAATAGGCCTGCTCGGCTTGCTGCAAATTACCGGTACGCAGCACGCTGGTTTGTAAACGCCCACTTAGCGTTACCGCCATGACCGATACCAAGGCCACCACCAGCAATACCATCAGCAGCGCGACGCCGCGTTGTTTCGTAGGGGCAGCAGAGCTATTCATAGTTGCCCCCGTTAATTAAGAACACACGCGTGATGCGCCCCCAGCGTTGGGTATCGAGGGTTATCTCGATGCCAGGCGGTAATGAGGTAGGGTTCAGTGCCTGCTCCGAAGCTGGGACTGCATCCCCCTCTTTATCAGCGCCAGCGCGCAAAAACTCAATCTCAAATCCGTCGACATCTTCCAGCACAACGCGGGTAAAGGGCTCACTGGATTCGCTCACATCCACAAAGGTAAAATGCTCACGCACCAGGTTACCGTCGCGCAAAATGTAAGCCACCGGCTGCAATTCGCTGCGTGGGAATAAACCTTGCGGGTTAAACCAGCCCGAGCGCACAAAGCCTAACCGGCCTTCTTCGGCAAAAATGTACAACCCTGTGGGGTTATCACGCGGCACAATTTGGCGAATGTCCTGCTCTAAAATAAGCATGGCGTACTGCAGCTTTTGCAGTTGATCAATCGCTTTTTCGCTTTGCTCACTGGTGCGCATAATGGCGTTTATTACCGCCGCTGATGCCAGCCCGATAACGGCCATGATCACCACCGTAACCAGCACTTCAACCAACGTAAAGCCACGGGCTTCGCGGCGCACAAACTTAGTCATTGGTGCCGCCCCCGTCGGTGCTTGGGCCAAGGTAGCGACTGAGCGTGACCATGGAGCCAGAATCCGAATCCGAGCCGCTGGGCGCTTGGTCGTACACCCGCACGGTTACGTAAAACACGTCGGTGGTTTGAGTTTCTAATACTTCGGCGCGCCAGTGCCACTCTTTGCCACCGACAACTTCAGTGCCTTTGGCGTTATTTTTGGGTGGATAATTCAGGCTGATTCGTGCCAACGCGTTCGATGCCGCATATTGCGCCAAGGATTTGTCCTGCATGTAGTTCAGATTATGCAAATGCTGGCTGGTTGAGGCCACAGCTGCCAATGCCGCCAGGGCAAAAATACCCAGCGCGAACATCACTTCGACTAAGGTAAAGCCGCGCGCGCGCATCACAATGGCTCTCGCTCTAATGAAATTTCAATGCCGTCGGTGCTGATAATCTTCCAGCTTGCGCCGCCCGCGCCATCGGCAAATAACCCGGTGTCACTCAGTGTTAATTCAAACGGTGGCAGATCGCCGCTACCAAAAATAAATAATTGGGGTGTGGGCTCGCTCTTCGTTTGTGCGTCATCGGCATCACGTTCGTCGTCTTCGATATCAAACACCGCATTGATGTCGGTGTCGTCCTGCTCGAGTAGCTCTAAATCAGCGGCCTGCACGTCCAGCAACACGGTTTCTTCCAGCTCGGTGGGGCGCAGACCTCGATGGTTTATGGTTTGCCAACGGCCATCAGTGAATTGCAAAAAGCGGTAGCTGTTGCTCTGGTCAATGCGCAAGCCCAACACCGCGTTACGCACCAAAGCGTATTCGCGGGCGTATTTGATGCGTTCATAGAGTACGCGGGCGTCTTCTTCAAGATTGTCATCGCGGTTATCAGGCACCACAAAACTGACGGTGACTGCCAGCATGGCAATCACCGCTATGGTGACCATTACTTCAACAAGGGTGAAGCCTTTGGATACACCGCGATTCACAAATTACTCGATATTCCAGTTGCCGATGTCGTCGTCGGTGCCGGTTTGCCCATCAGGGCCCGCTGAAAAAATATCGACGTCGCCGTATTCACCTGGGCTAAGCAGCAAATATTCGTTGCCCCACGGGTCTGCCGGCAAGCGCTGGATATAACCGCCACGGCGGTAGTTGCGTGGGCGCGGGTCAACATTTGGCTCTTGAATTAAGGCTTCAAGGCCCTGTTCAGTGGTTGGAAACACGCTATTGTCCAAGCGATATTGCGCTAAGGCATTTTCCAAGGCAATGATATCCGTGCGTGCTTTCTGGCGGTTGGCCTGGTCGGCTGAACCCAGCACGTTTGGCAGAATCAATGATGCCAATAAGCCCAAGATAGCGATAACTACCATGACTTCGATTAAGCTAAATCCGGTTTGTTTTTTCATAAAGTTCCTCGTTACAAGCCAACGCTTTGGTTAAGCGCGAGTATTGGCTGAATGATGGCCAGTACAATGAGTAAGACAACGCCAGCCATGACAACGATCAGGGCCGGCTCAAATATTTTTAGTGCCACGTTCATGGTGGTTTCGAAGTCGCGGTCTTGGTTATCGGCGGCGCGCCCGAGCAACTGCTCCAACTCGCCCGATTTTTCGCCAGCGGCAATCATGTGCAGCATCATTGGCGGGAATAATTTGGTTTGCGCTAACGCCGCACGCAAGGATGAGCCCTCGCGCACACGGGCAGCGGCTTCCTCCACTGCAATTTGCATGGCGCGATTGGTTAACACGCGCCCGGTAATACGCAAACCGTCAAGCAATGGCACCGCGGACGCCGCCAAAATACTTAAGGTGCGGGCAAAACGCGCGGTGTTCACGCCTTTAATCACCCGCCCGAACAATGGCACCTTGAGCACCCAGGCATCGAACTTATCGCGCCGCTCGGGTTTACGTAATAGCTGCGACCCGATAATCAAGGTTAGGAAAAGTGCGATCAGGGCATAAATGCCATAATTTTGCAGGAATTCACTCACTGCCAGCAAGAAAGTGGTGGTTGGCGGTAAGGTTTGATCCAGCCCGCTGAACTGCTCAACAATTTGCGGCACCACGCTAACCAACAGGAAGATAATAACGCCAATGGCCACTAACGTGAGAATAGTCGGGTACACCAACGCTTGCACTAACTGGCCTTTAAGGCGGTTACGTTGCTCGGTGTAATCGGCCAAGCGGTTTAGCACTTCGTCTAAATGGCCCGATTTTTCGCCCGCTGAAACCATCGCGGTAAATAATTTATCGAACACGTGCGGGTACTCGGCCATGGCTTCAGCCAATGAATAGCCTTCAACCACTTTGGAGCGCACCGCCATGATCAGTTTTTGCAGACGCGGCTTATCGGTTTGCTCAGAAACGGCAAACAAGGCCTGCTCAATCGGCAATGCCGCACTGACCAAGGTTGCCAACTGGCGGGTAATCAAGGCTAAGTCGGAAGCACTGACACCCCGTGTTTGCAGCCGTTTGAGCAGCGGTGCAGCTCCGGAGCCGGTTCCGGCCCCCGTTCCCCGGGTTTCTTCCGCCAGCTCAACGTGCACTGGAATCAAGCCTTGCTCACGCAACTGCGCCCGCACCTGACGTTCGGTGTCGGCTTCAATCACGCCTTTGCTTTTGCGGCCGCTGGCGTTTAGCGCTTGAAATGCATAGGCTGCCACGGCTTACTCCTCGCGCGTTACGCGCAATACTTCTTCCAAGGTGGTGACGCCAGCCAACACTTTGGCTAAGCCGTCATCACGAATCGATGGACTGGTTTTACGTGCGTATTTATCAATGGCTTGTTCGCCGTGCCCGTTGTGGATAAGCTCGCGAATTTTTTCGTCCACCACCAACATTTCGTGAATGCCGGTTCGGCCGCGATAACCACTGTGGTTGCACTTGTCGCAGCCCACTGCACGGTACAAGCGGGCACCGCCGTCAACTGCGCCGTCGGCCACGTAGGCTAACTCTTCGGCTGAGGCGTCATAGGGTTCTTTGCAGTCGGCACACAAGGTGCGCACTAAGCGCTGTGCCAACACCGCCAATAACGACGACGATAATAAGAACGGCTCAACGCCCATGTCTTCCAAACGGGTAATCGCACCGGAAGCCGTATTGGTGTGCAAGGTCGACAACACCAAGTGCCCGGTTAACGAGGCCTGCACGCCAATATGCGCGGTTTCAACGTCACGAATCTCACCCACCATCACCACGTCGGGGTCTTGCCGCAAAATAGCGCGCAACCCGCGGGCAAACGTCATGTCCACTTTCGGGTTCACCTGCATTTGGCCGATGCCTTCAATGGAGTACTCGATGGGGTCTTCGACCGTCAAAATGTTGCGATCGCGCGAGTTGATTTCCATTAAGCCCGCGTACAAGGTGGTGGATTTACCCGAGCCCGTGGGGCCGGTCACCAAAATAATGCCGTGCGGCTTTTTAATAATTTGCGAGAAAATTTTGCGGTTGGCTTCGGTCATGCCCAACTGCTCAAGGTTCAGGCGCGCGTTGTTTTTATCCAACAAACGCAGCACCACGCGCTCGCCATGACTGGATGGCATGGTCGATACCCGCACGTCTACGGCGCGGCCAGCAATCAGCAAACTGATGCGGCCGTCTTGCGGAATACGTTTTTCAGCAATATCCAGCTGCGCCATAACCTTTATCCGCGATACCAGCAGCGAGCTGAGTTTGCGGTTCGGGCGAATCACTTCGCGCAGCACGCCGTCGATACGAAAACGCACCAACAGGTCTTTCTCGAAGGTTTCGATGTGAATGTCCGATGCGCCTTCTTTGATGGCTTCGGACAACATGGCGTTGATGAGCTTGATGATTGGCGCGTCGTCTTCACTTTCGAGCAAGTCTTCGGTTTGCGGCAGCTCATCGGCCAGAGAAAATAAGTTACTTTCGTTGCCGATGTCTTCCATCAGCTGCTTCGCTTCGGACGAATCGCGTTGATAGGCCTGGGTTAAAATGGCTTCAAATTCATCCGCGACATGTTCCTGCAGAATGAATGACGCACCCAGCACCCGTCGCACTTCGGACAAGGTTTGTGGGGTAACGCCCTGGCGCGCATGCACGATGGCTTGCGTGGCGGCTTCGCCTGCAGCCGGCGCGTTGGCAAATGCCACCACCACGCCATGGCGTTTCGCAAAAGCAAATGGCAACCGTCGCGGTGCCACTTGCGCGGCCACATTCGCGATATCAGTCATTGCCATTCCCTTCTTTGTTCCCGTCTTTGTTGCCTTCGTTGTCACTTTCTTCGATATACGATTCAAACGAAGGCGGCAACGTTAACGGCCCATTCCACTCAGGCAGCACCGGCGGCTTGCTCAATGGCATTAAATCAATGCCGTCTTCTTCCGCCTTCAGTTGCTCGGCACGAATGTAGTTGTATTTACGGCTGGAAACTTGTGAAGCCGTTGCACCGTCACGGACAATGCGTGGGCGCAAAAACACCATCAAGTTACGCTTTTGACGCGTGGTTGAGGTGCTCTTGAATAAATGCCCTAAGAACGGAATGTCGCCCAAAATTGGTACCTTAGACACCGATTCTTGCACGTCTTCGTCAATCAAGCCGCCCAGCACGATGGTTTCACCGTCGTCCGCCATCACCACAGTTTTCAGCTCACGCTTGTTGATGGTGATATCCACCGAAGTCGCGCCGCTGATACTGGATACTTCCTGCTCAATAATTAACTGCACCGCGTTGCCTTCGTTAATCTGCGGCGTCACTTTAAGTTTGATACCTACGTCTTCACGTTGCACGGTTTGGAATGGGTTGTCGTTATTCGAACCGGTGGTTGAACCGGTAATGGTTGGCACTTCTTGCCCCACTAAAAACGACGCTTCTTCGTTGTCCAGCGTCATAATGGACGGCGTGGCCAAAATGTTCGAGTTGGTATTGGTGGTTACGGCTTGCAAAATTGCGCCCCAGTCATTTTTCACCACACCAATCATCATGCCGTTCACGTTCTGCAGCACCTGTGCCAGCAACGATACGTCGCCGGGCTGATCCGGCTGTTTGGTGGTCACATAGTTACCATCGACCACGGTGGTAGTTTCAGTGCCCGGACGCTCACGCGCCAGATAGGCACCAGCGGCTACTTGCCCAATAGCTGCCTGACGGCCGTTGTTGTACTGCACCATGCCGCCGTCTTCGCTGATCCATTGCAGGCCAAAATCAACGCCATCGCCTTCCATGATTTCAACGATTATCGCTTCAACATGCACTTGCGCACGGCGAATATCCAACTGACGAATCACACTTTCCAGGCTCGAGAGCAAATCAGGCTGTGCGGTAATCACTAACGAGTTTGAAGCTTCGTGCGCACTGATGCTGATTTCCGCACCGTTTGAACTCACGCGGCGCGCTGCTGCTGACGTACCTGCGCCACTTGCAGCTGATTCTTTTTCCGCTTGCAAGCTTTGGCTAACGCCTTGCAGCACTTCAACCAACTCCGCAGCTTTGGCGTACTTCAGATAATAAACCCGTGTGTTGCCTTCGGATTTTAGGTCTTGGTCAAGCTGGTTAATCAAGGTGACCACGCGTTCGCGGGCGCGCGGCTCGCCGCTGACGACCACACTGTTGGTGCGCTCATCGGCAACGATTTTAGGAATCAATAAATCTGGGGTGCCATCGTTGGCCTTTTGGAACAAGCTAAGCGCAATGCGCACAACTTCTGCCGCCGATGCGTACTCCAGTTTAATCACATCCACGTCCTGGTTACCGGCACGGTCAACACGTTCAATGATTTCAACTAAGCGCTGCACGGTTTCGCTGCGGCCGGTGATCATGATTACATTCGACGGGTCATAGCTGACCACGTTGCCACCGCCACTTTGGTCGTTGAGCAAACGCAGCAATGGCGCCAATTCGCGCACGCTGACGTTGGAAACCGGAACCACGCGGGTAATCAGGGTATCGCCACCTAAGGCGTTGTCATCAACCACTGGAATGGCGCCGTTGCGGGCGTCTTTGTCGCGCATAACTTTAATCACGCCCGATTCCATTTCAATGGTGGCAAAACCGTATACGTCTAACACGTTCAAGAAGAACTGCCAGTATTGGTCTTCGGTCATGACATCGTAGCTGCGCACGTCAATACGACCGCGCACGTCCGGGTCGATAATCATGGTGCGCCCTAAATTACGGCCAACCACTTGAATAAACTCGGTAATGTCAGTGTTTTTAAAGCTGGCCGCGTATTCAACAGGCGTTTCCGCATCTTGCTGACGTTGTTGCTGTGCCGCCTGGCTTGATTGTTGCGCGCTCGCATCATGGAGCGATCCGGCAAGTGCTGCGCCTACTGCGATGGCAATTGCAAGTGAGGTTTTTCGCATAGCTGTTCCCTTAATTCCCTTGGTCTTGCTTGGTTTCGCCCGCTGGCTTTGGTATATCAGCCGGTAAATCACGAATATCCAGACGCAAGTCGATATATTCATTGCCGCGCATCACGGTAACCGTGGCTTCGGTCATGGTGGCGAGTTCGCCCGTAACCTTCATTGCGGTACTTATATTGGTTAAATCCTGGCCGTTAATCGCCACCGCCAAGTCGCCGTCCCGGAAGCCGGCTTGGCGGAATAATTCCGGGTTGGTCCCGGCGCGCAAGCTGTAGCCTTTAATGCCATTGCCGCCCCGTACTGGGGTTATCTGAATAAACTCAAGCAAGCTTTCCGCGTTGATATCGTTGCTGCGCACAATGTCCGTGATGGTGTCAGATGTGACGGCCCGTGAACTGGTGCGCACGGTGTTACGGCTCGCTGAGTTGGCCATGGTCAGCGACAAGCCTTCGCTTAATTCGCCAATGCCTTCAAGCTCAAGCGTTTCAAGGCGGCCGTTGTTGTCTAAAATAACGCGATCGGCGTACATTTCTTTAATCTTAACTTGCGTACCTTCCAGATTATCGCCCACCACGTAGACTTCCTGCTTACCGCTGCGTTCAATAATCGCGGCGGAGCGTTCCGGCACATTCGACGCGGACACGCCAAGTAAGCGAATATTAAGTGAGGTTTTCGGAGCATTCGAAGCAGCCACTTGCGGGGCATCTGCGGCGGCGCCAAACAGGTCAAGAGCGATAATCGGGCGCGCGGACACCGCCTGCTTGCCGGTATCAGCCGTAACTTTCAGCGGGCCTGTCGGAACGTCTGCCGTTGGCGTGATAATCTGCCAAGTTAATTGCGCGCCAAACCACACGGCGGCCACCGCACAGACCGCGGTAACCAGTGCATTGACGTGCGTGTTCTGTATCTGCATGGGTAATTACTACGCTTTCGTTATAATTATGTGACACTTGCGTCTTTTGGTCATTCTAGCCCTACTATACACAAGTGAACAGATCAAATACGAGGATTCTGTTATAATGCAGCCAAATTTTTACATAAGTATGACAGACACCCAAACACCATGACTAAACCCGTAACGAATTATCCGACCGACCAATTATTACGCTACACGTTTCTTGAGCAAGATGTGCGCGGCGAACTGGTGCAATTGAGCACCAGCTATCAGCGCATGATTCTAGGACACCATTACCCGGCGCCAGTTCAGCGCCTACTGGGTGAATTAATGGCGGCAACCTCGTTGCTCACCGCCACCTTGAAATTTGAGGGCCATATTTCGATTCAGATTCAAGGCGATGGCCCCGTTAATTTTATTGCGGTTAACGGTTCGCATCACCAGGAACTGCGCGGTATTGCGCGGGTACGTGCAGAAATTTCAGACGACTTGAACGATTTGCGCACGCTAATGGGCGCCAAGGCTGTGCTGGTTATTACCCTAACCCCGGAAATCGGCGAGCGTTATCAAGGTGTGGTGAGCGCCGATGCCGACAGCATTGCCAAGGTGATTGAAGACTATTTTATGCAGTCTGAGCAGTTGCGTACGCGTATATGGTTGTTTGCCGACGGCGAGCATGCTGCTGGTATGATGTTGCAGGTCATGCCCGCACAAGGCACTACGTTGGAAGCTTTTGAGCATTTGGAACATTTAACCAGCACCATGACCGCGGCGGAATTGTTTAAATTGCCTGGCACCCAAGTATTGCACCGCTTGTATCACGAAGAGCACGTGGAGATTTATCCGCCTCAGCCGGTTACGTTTAAATGCGGGTGCTCACGTGAAGGCACCATGGAAGCATTGGCTTCGGTTTCGCCCGAAGAATTGCAGGAAATTTTGCGTGAAGAAGGCGCGGTGGTTATGAACTGCGAGTACTGCCAAACCGAATACCGCTTCACTGAAAAAGACCTCACGGTATAAGCCGATGAGCGAGCCAGTACGCATTGACAAGTGGTTGTGGGCGGCGCGTTTTTATAAAACGCGCGCGCTGGCCCGTCAGGTTGTGCAGTCGGGCAAGGTGACCGTTGACGGGCAACGGTGCAAGCCATCCAAAACCATTAGCGCGGGGCAAATTATTAAAGCGCCGCGCGGGCATGATATTTATGAAGTTGAAGTGCTCGCTGTGAGCGAACGGCGGCTTGGCGCGCCAGAGGCGCAAAAGCTCTATGCAGAAACGCCCGAGTCGGTTGCACGGCGCGAGAAAGAAGCGGAGCTGCGCAAAATGAATGCGCTGTACAACCCCCACCCCGACCATAAGCCCGACAAAAAAGAACGTCGGGACTTAATCAAATTCAAAAATCAGTAACGCGGTTCGCGTTACTTTCTTCGCTTCAGGTGGCGCATTAAGCGTTTACGCTTGCGGGTTTGCGACAGCGTGAGCTGGTTTTTACGCCCTGCGTACGGGTTTTCAGATTCGCGGAATTCAATTTTAATTGGCGTGCCCATAACGCCCAATGACTTACGGAAGTAATTCATCAAGTAACGTTTGTATGAGCCTGGCAGCGAGTCGACCTGGTTGCCGTGAATGATTATCCGCGGCGGGTTATAACCACCCGCGTGCGCATATTTCAGCTTCACCCGACGACCACTGACCAGCGGTGGCTGATGGTCTTCAACGGCGGTTTCTAAAATACGCGTTAGCTTGGATGTGCCGACCCGCGCCGATGCAGAGGCGTACGCTTCAAGCACCGATTCAAATAAATTACCCACGCCACTGCCGTGCAAGGCCGAGATAAAGTGCAAGCGGGCAAAATCAACAAAGCCTAAACGGCGATCGAGTTCACGTTTGATTTCATCGCGATGATCGTTCGACAAGCCGTCCCACTTGTTCACTGCGATAACAATTGAGCGGCCTGCGTTTAAGGCAAAGCCAATCAAGTTCAAATCTTGGTCTGACACGGTTTCGCGGGCGTCAATGACCGCGATAACCACGTTGGCGTCTTCAATGGCTTGCAGAGTTTTGATAACCGAGAATTTTTCTACGGTTTCATCAATCCGACCACGGCGACGTACACCGGCAGTATCAATCAGAATGTATTCACGCCCATCGCGTTCCATCGGGATGTACACCGAGTCACGGGTGGTGCCAGGCATGTCGTACACAACCACGCGTTCTTCGCCGAGAATACGGTTGATGAGCGTTGACTTACCCACGTTCGGGCGGCCAACAATGGCCAATTTAAGTGGCAGCGCGTCATAATCGATTTCATCGTGATTACGGTCGCCCAACTGACCAATGATGTTGCCTTCATGGTCAATGACGTTGCCATCGGCGTCGACAATGTTGCCATCTACGTCAAAAATATTGCCTTCTGGATCCGGTTCAACGATTTCACCGTTAGCATCAATTGGATTGCCTTCGGCATCAAGGTTTACCGCACCTTCAGAGCCGCCTTGCGCGGAGCGCTTTGCAACTTCTGGGTATTCTTCCAGTAATGGGTCAAAACATTCTTGCAGCAGTTGCTCAACACCACGGCCGTGCGCGGCAGCTATGCCATGCACTTCGCCCAAACCCAACTCAAAGAAGTCGAGCATGGCGGTGTTGGCGTCAATGCCGTCAATTTTATTGGCGACTACGTAGGCTTTTTTACCAATGCGGCGCAAATGCGCAGCAATGCCCATGTCGGCAGAAGTGATGCCGTCGCGGGCATCAACCATAAACAGCACAACGTCTGCTTCATCAATGGCGCGCAATGACTGCGATGCCATTTCAGCATCAATCCCTTCTTCATCGCCATGCACACCAGCGGTGTCGATGACAATAAACTGATAACCGTCGTAGTTGGCCTGGCCGTACTTACGGTCCCGCGTTAAGCCGGGAAAGTCAGCAACCAAGGCGTCCCGAGTACGGGTAAGCCGATTAAATAAGGTTGATTTGCCCACATTGGGGCGCCCTACCAGGGCAACTACGGGTAACATATAGGGTTAAATCCTCACCGCGAGTAACGTGCCGTCGCGTAATTGTACATAAAGGGTGTCGTCAGCAACCACAGGGGCTGTGTAAACGTCACTATCCACTTCTAAACGGCCTTCAGTTTCGCCGCTAAGAAGATTTATAAAATGCAGGTAGCCCATACGGTCGCCAACTACAATGTAGTCACCGAAACGCACTGGTGCAGTTAAATGACGGCCGCTATAGTCGGTGTTCGACCACAACTCAACGCCACCTTGTGAATCAAGTGCTGACACCGTGTCTTCAGCGTCAGTTACAAACAATCGGCCACCAGAAAAATGCAGGTTCTGATACGACGAATATTCGCGTTTCCAAACAATTTCGCCGCTGTTGGCGCTGATAGCCGCTAACGACCCGTTATAGGCCACGTTATACACAAAGGCACCGGCTAACACTGGCTTCGAATCCACATCGACCATGCGCTGCAGTTCGGTGTTACCGCTTGGTACCGCCAAACGTGCTTCCCAGGCTGGCTGGCCGTTTTCAGCGATAAGTACAATGACTTTACCGGTTGAGGTGCCAACAAACACACCGCCTTGTTCATATACTGGCGCCGAGGTGCCGCGCATTGACAGCGGTGGCACTTCAGATACGTGTTTCCAACGTTGTTCGCCCGTGTCTTCGGCCAAGGCAATCACTTCGCCCGTAGAGCCTTTAACCACAACCACACCACCACCAACGGCAGGTGTTGCCATGACTTCTGAGCGCACAATTTGATGCCATTTCACGCTGCCATCGTTGGCATTAAGCGCAACCACGTCACCATTTTCGGTGCCCAGGTAAATCACGTCATTATTTGCAGCTAAGCCACCAGCGATGCGCATGGGTTCACCCGCGCTCCACCAACCGCTTTTGCTTAAGTTTAATGCACCGCGCAAATCGACCTGCCATAAGCGGTCACCATTGTCGCGATTATACGCAGCAACCATACCGTCACGGTCAGCAGCAACAATCATGTCGTTGACAACAACCGGATGCAGATGTGAGTAAAAATGGTCAACGCCGCCACCCACACTGCTTTCCCACACAACGCGCGGGGTAACCTGCTGGTTGAATGATTGCAGTTCTTTGTAGGTGATTTCCTCACTGCTAAACAACGAGCAGCCACTGATTAACGTGGTTGCGAGTGCGGCGAAACCTAAATTTTTAAACCGTGCTAATTTCATGAACCCGCCACAATGCTGTTGAGTTTAATCTCTGCCAGGCCTTCAGCACCTGCATCAAGCGCTGCTTGATAAGCGCTACGTGCGCCTGTGGTGTCGCCTTGAGCAAGAAGAATGTCGCCTTTCAGTTCAGCGGCTTGCGCTTTGAATGCGGTAACCGATTCCGCTGCTTGTACGGCTGCCATGGCCGCATCGTACTGTTCTTGTGCGAACAACAAACGTGCCTGGCGTATGTCAGCGACTGCACGAATTGCTGGCTCTGCGTTGTCGCGCACGCTTTGCAGCGCGCTGATAGCGGTTGCATAGTCGTTGTTATCAACCGCATGCTTCGCCAGTTCAAGTGCTGCTAATTGCGCATATGTGGTGTCGCTACTGCTCACAAACTCTTGTGCGGCTGTCATGCTGTTTTCTTGGTCAGCTTCAAGTTGCACCAAAATGCTTTCAAACTGCTGCGACGCTTCTTCCTGGTTTGCACGGGTTTGCGCGTCATAATAACGCCAGCCGTAAAACAGGCCGAAACCAACAATCAGGCCGGCGATAATGCCTTTGCCGTGTTCGTTCCAAAATTGCTTGATGCGTTCGATTTGCTGATCTTCAGTTTCCATTTTTAACTCCAAAAATGATATTAGCTATTAGCTATTGGATATTAGCTGATAACAAGAACGGTTTTTCTAATATCAAATATCTAATAGCGCCGTTGCACTTTCCCCGACCGAAGACTCGGCGTCGCGGTCGCGCAGGTGTTTTAGTTCGAAATCGGTGTCACGGACAATCAACGCATAGGTTGCGCCAGACTTGTCAGCTTTTGCCAATTTTTTCTTCATGTTCTGGGTGCCGCTGTGCAGCTGCACTTTTAAATCAGGGTGCGCACTGCGAATTTGTTCGGCAACGCCCGGAGCGATTAGTTCCGCCGCTTCGGTTGCCGCAAGTACATAGATATCAACCGCTTGTTCAGTTGGAATTTTATCCTGTGACTCTAACAACAGAACCAGCCGTTCCATGCCCATGGCGAAACCAACGGCTGGAGTCGCTTTGCCACCCAGCTGTTCAACCAAGCCGTCATAACGGCCGCCAGCGCACACGGTTCCTTGCGCGCCCAGTTCTGTGGTCACCCACTCAAACACAGTGCGGTTGTAATAATCAAGCCCGCGCACCAAGCGTTCGTTCAAAACATACTCAACACCGGCAGCGTCAAGACGCTTGCACAAACCATCAAAGTGTTCACGTGAGGCGTCGTCCCAGTATTCAGACAGCTTCGGTGCATCGGCAAGTACCGCTTGGGTTTCTTCCGACTTGCTGTCGAGAACGCGCAATACGTTGGTGTCTAACCGGCGCTTTGAATCTTCGTCCAGTTTGTCTTCGTGGGCACGCAAGAATTCACGCAGTGCCTCGCGGTAACGCGCACGCGCTTCGTTAGACGCCAATGAATTCAGTTGCAGTTGCACTTGGTCACGGATACCAAACCGTTCCCATAACCGCGCCGATAGCAAAATCACTTCGGCATCGATATCTGGGCCTTCCATACCGAAGGCTTCGATACCGAACTGATGGAATTGGCGGTAGCGGCCTTTTTGCGGGCGCTCGTGGCGGAACATTGGCCCCATGTACCATAACCGTTGGGTTTGGTTGTACAGCAGGCCGTGTTCGTTGCCAGCGCGTACGCAGCTGGCGGTGCCTTCAGGGCGCAGGGTCAGGCTGTCACCGTTACGATCGTCGAAGGTGTACATTTCTTTTTCGACGATGTCGGTTACTTCGCCGATGGATCGCTTGAACAGGTCGGTACTTTCCAGCACCGGCATGCGAATTTCTTGATAGGTATATTGTGCCGCAACCTGGCGAATCACGCCTTCTACGTATTGCCACGCTGGCGATTGATTCGGCAGGATGTCGTTCATGCCGCGAATTGCTTGTATATTTTTTGCCACGTTCGGATTCTTTTCTGCTGATGTTCGACGTAAAGACGAAAATTTATTTCGAAAAATGGCGCATAGTATACCGCAGCTTTACGCTTGCTTCACGGGAATCTGTTCAGCTTCTAAACGTTTTACTTTTTCACGGATGCGGCGTTCCAACTCATCCACCAAATCATTGTTGTCGAGCCGGTCTTTTTGGCGTTCGCCATCCAGATAAAAACCGCTTTTATTCTTGGCGCCGGCTAAGCCCACATGGGAGATCAATGCCTCGCCCGGACCGTTTACTACACAGCCGATAATGGACACATCCATTGGCACAACAACGTCTTCAAGGCGCTGTTCCAGTGCATTGACGGTGGCAATTACATCGAATTCCTGACGCGAACAGCTTGGGCACGCAATAAAATTGATGCCGCGGCTACGAATACGCAGGGATTTTAAAATATCAAAGCCCACTTTCACTTCTTCAACGGGGTCTGCTGCCAGCGAGATACGCAAGGTGTCACCGATGCCCTCGGCCAACAACATGCCAAGCCCGATGGATGATTTCACTGAGCCACTGCGCAAACCACCGGCTTCGGTGATGCCTAAATGCAGGGGTTGTTCAATTTGTTTGGCCAGCAAACGATAACTTTCAACGGCTAAAAACACGTCGGACGCTTTTACGCTGACTTTGAAGTCCTGGAAGTTTAAGCGGTCGAGAATATCCACATGGCGCATGGCCGATTCAACCAACGCGGCAGGATTTGGCTCGCCGTATTTTTCTTGCAGGTCTTTTTCTAACGAACCGCCATTTACCCCAATGCGAATTGGAATGCCGCGGTCACGGGCTGCATCCACAACGGAGCGAATGCGCTGCTCGTTGCCGATATTGCCTGGGTTGATGCGCAAACAGTCGACCCCGTACTCGGCCACTTTAAGCGCGATACGGTAGTCAAAGTGAATATCTGCAACCAATGGAATTGGGCTTTGTTGCTTGATCAGTTTGAACGCTTCAGCGGCGTCCATGGTCGGTACACTCACCCGCACCAAATCAGCACCGGCAGCGGCGATGGCCTGAATTTGTTTGACTGTGGCGGCAACGTCGGTGGTTTCGGTGTTGGTCATGGACTGCACGGCAATAGGTGCGCCATCGCCAATAGGCACGTTGCCCACATAAATGCGGCGTGAAGGTCGACGTTTGATCGGGTTTAAATGCATAAATTCGTTACTCGTTATTCGTTAATCGTTATTCGTGGTTGCTTTTCTTTTTCGAGTAACCAATAACGAATAACTATTAACGCTTTAATCAGTTCAGGGTCATTGTGACGCTGCGGTTGCGGCGATAACTGCTTAAGTCCACCGGTTCACCATTATACGTCATTGTGACAACTTCTGGCTTGCATAAAATGATATCAAAAGGAGGCTCGCCCGTCAGCGGCATTGTGTAACCAGCTTTTTTAACGCCGATGGCGATGTCGGTGCCGGTGGCGTCGGTTACTTTTATCCAGCAGTCACCGCTAAACGCCATGACGAGATCCGCGCCTTGGGTTGCGCTTGGCTGGCTGTTGGGAATGGGGTCAGTGACTACTTCAGTCTCGGTAGCTGCAGTGTCTGTATTGCCTTCGGTTGGCTCGTCAGTCGGTTCGTCGATCGGGTCATCCGTCACCACCGGCGCGCTGTCTTGGTTGCGGCTGGTGACGGTCAGGCCTTCGGTTTCGTTGGCCTGCTGGTTGTCACTGGTGGTCGTTTGGCCACGAGCCTGGTCTTCAGTAACGCGCTCTGCCGGTGACTCGCGACGCACTGCGGTACGATTATCGACCTGCTGGCTGCTACCGTTGCTGGCTGAGCCATTGCCGTTGCCATTAAAGATGTCGCCGTTATTGGTATCTTGCCACCACCAAACCACCGCCAGAGCGATAACAATGGCAATAATAAAGTAGCTAAATAACATTAAACGGCTGTCGTTGCGCTCGCGTACCTTGCGTTTCGAAAAGCTTTGCATGGTAATGGTGCTGACCGTTACTTCACCGAAGCCCATTTTGCCGTAGGCTTCAAATACGCGTTTTTCGTCAACTTCAAGTGCTTTACTTACCGAGCGCAAGTAGCCACGCACATAAGTGGCTGACGATAGCTTGTCAAACTCATCGGCTTCGAGCAGTTCAATCACGGTTTTACGCAGACGCAGGCTATCCGCCACTTGCTGTGTGGTTAGCCCTTTCGCTTCGCGCGCTTCACGAAATAACTGGCCGGGCGTTTCCCCTGTATAAGGTTCTGGCTTAGGCTGTTCTTCTTCGCTGTTCTCTTCGAGTAAATCTTTATCTGATGCCATTCTCGTTCGCTATTTAGTTAATTGCTGATAATCACGCGCTTGCTGAGAAGCCGGGAAGCGCTGCACAAGCAGATCGCCGAATTGCTGCCGTTTGTTCTTATTGTTTAAGGCGTGAGCTAACTGCACTTCTAACCATAAATATTGCGCCGACAACTGCGGGTAATTGGCCCGGCGCTCTATCATGTCCGCAGCCTTGTCATAGCGTTTCTGCTCGAGCAACAAGGATGCATAATTCTCTAAAATATTGACGCTGCCACCACTGTGGTTAAGCGCCAACAGGTAATATCGGTCGGCATTGGCCATATCTTTTTGCGCGGCGGCACAGCGCCCAGCATTCTGATAAGTGCTGGCGATTTTCACGTAGCCGGGTTGCGCAACTGCTTTACGAAACATTTGGTCGGCTTCGTTGTAACGATCTTGGCCGCACAACAGCACGCCCAGATTATTATAGCTGTCACCGTCATCAGGGCGTAGGTCGATGGCCTTGCGATAATAAGCCTCGGCATTTTTTACGTCACGAACCTGCTGATAATAATAAGCAAGGCCGGTATAAACATCTGGGTTATTGGGGGTGTATTCGCGGGCGCGTTCTAAATTTGCTTTAGCTTGCTCAAAATTGCCAGAGCGTAAATACTGCAGCCCAAGAGCCAAGCGCGTGCGCGAAGCCTCTTGTGCATTGAATTGCTGTGCCGGTTCTTGTTTACCATCGACCGTACGTTGGCTCACGCAACCGGTGCTGAACACCACGGTGATCAGCGCTAACAGCAGAATCCGCATGTAAATCTCCCCCATAAAGAAACTATCTTAACCTTTATCGGCGGCAGATCAAGCTGTGTGGCGTCAAAGCTATGTTAAGTTTGTCTTAAGCGTGCGTTTAAACAGCTTTAATTTGGATGCCGTCGCCACCGCGTTGCGCTTGTTGCTTTTTCAAGATGCGCTTGGTGCGGTCAATCACATCACCGACAAGTTGGCCGCAAGCAGCATCAATGTCGTCACCGCGAGTGCGTCGTACGACAACAATGTAGCCTTTATCCATCAGTACTTTGGCGAAGCGGTCGATACGTGAATTGCTTGATCGGCCATAGTCTGAACCTGGGAATGGATTAAACGGAATGAGGTTGATTTTGCACGGCGTGTCTTTTAGCACTTCAGCCAATTCAGCCGCCTGCTCCATCGAGTCATTGATGTGGTCCAACATCACATATTCAATGGTGATGTTTTTATTTGCCTTTGAGCCGTCAATGTAGTCACGGCTGGCTTTGAGGAATTCTTGAATATTGTACTTTTTATTAATCGGCACAATTTCGTTGCGCAATTCATCGTTTGGCGCGTGCAAAGAAATCGCCAAAGCAACGTCGATTTGCTCTTTCAGCTTATACAAAGCCGGTACCACACCGGAGGTGCTTAAGGTGACGCGACGTTTCGATAAGCCAAAGGCGTTGTCATCAAGCATTAAGTCCATGGCTGGAACCACGTTATTCAGGTTCAACAGCGGTTCACCCATGCCCATCATCACTACGTTGGTGACAGCTTTTACGCCGGTGTCGCCAAAGGCGCCGATGAGTTTGCTCACCCGCCATACCTGGCCAATGATTTCGGCCACTTTTAAGTTGCGGTTAAAGCCTTGCTGCGCGGTTGAGCAGAAGGTGCACTCCAGTGCACAGCCTACTTGCGAACTCACACACAAGGTGGCGCGGTCACGATCTGGAATCCATACGGTTTCCACATCCTGGCCGTCGAATAAGGTCATCGCGAACTTGATGGTGCCGTCCGACGATTGTTGTTGAACACGCACTTCAGGTGCCCGAATTTCGGCCACCTGTTTCAGTTTTTCACGCAGCACCTTGTTGAGATTGGTCATCTCGTCAAAGTCATCGACACAATAGTGATACACCCACTTCATAACCTGGTCGGCGCGAAATGGCTTTTCACCCAACTCTTTGAAGAACTCGCGCATTGCTTCGCGGTTCAAGTCGAGTAAATTCACTTTTTTGTCTACTGCATTCATATAAAACCTTAAGTGCGTTATTCGTTACTGGTTATTCGTTATTCGTAGTCGGGTTTAACGACAAGCGCAGCGCCCGACCAATGAATAACGATTAACGCTTTTGCTTTTAGCGCGTACGTGGGCAGATTTCTTCGTCAGAGAAGAAGTATGCAATTTCACGTGCTGCTGATTCTAAAGCGTCAGAACCGTGCGTTGCGTTCTCGTCGATAGATACAGCATAGTCTGCGCGCAAAGTTCCTGCCAATGCGTCAGCTGGGTTGGTTGCGCCCATGATGTCGCGGTGACGTTTTACTGCGTTCTCGCCTTCAAGTACTTGCACCATGATTGGGCCAGAAGTCATGAAGTCTACCAATGCACGGAAGAACGGACGCTCTTTGTGTTCAGCGTAGAAACCTTCAGCTTGTTCAGTGCTTAAGTGCATCATTTTTGCTGCAACGATACGGAAGCCTGCAGTTTCAAAACGGTTATAGATAGCGCCGATTAAGTTTTTGCCAACGGCATCCGGCTTGATAATTGATAAGGTGCGTTCTAAAGCCATGATTTTCTCCAATCAAGTTTTATAAGTAAAAGGTTGTCTAAGTTAGAGTCGCGCGGATTATACATAAAAGCCGCCGTCAGAGCTAGGGGCAGAGCTGCGGCTGCACACCACTTCAAACGCTTTACAGTGACATCGAACAGGCGTAAAGTGTGGGCATCTAGACGTCTATTTATTTTGCAGTATATGAGGTGGTTATGACGCAACAAATTACATTAGGTGGCGGTTGTTTTTGGTGCCTTGAAGGTGCTTTTAAGCAGGTTCGTGGCGTATTAAAGGTGCAGTCTGGTTACGCGGGCGGGCACAAAGAAAATCCAACGTACGAAGAAGTCTGCTCAGGCAGCACCGGGCATGCTGAAGTGCTGCAGGTTACCTTTGAGCCAACGGCTTTAAGTGTGCGGGAAATTTTAGAAATCTTTTTTGCGTTGCACGATCCAACCCAAGTGAATCGTCAGGGTAACGATGTCGGTACGCAATACCGCACGTCAATTTTCTACCAAACTGACGAACAAAAGCGTTTATCGGAAGAGATTATTGCCGAAATGGAACGTGAAAAAACCTGGGATGCGCCAATTGTGACCACAATTGAGCCCTTGGAAAAGTTCTGGCCGGCTGAGGATTACCACGAAAACTATGTGGAACGTAATCCTGAAAACGCCTATTGCCAAGCGGTTGTGCATCCGAAGTTAGCAAAATTCAAACGCACTTTCGCCGAAAAGCTCGACGGTTAAAATGAGGGGGCAGTGCAAGGACTGCCCCTTTTTTACTAATGGTTTTCTTTGGCGTGGTTGATGCTGTATTTCGGGATTTCTACAACGAGGTCTTCGCCGTCAACTTTGGCCTGACAGCTTAAGCGTGAATCTGGGTCGAGGCCCCACGCTTTATCGAGCATGTCGTCTTCGTTTTCTTCAATTTCATTAATTGAGTCCATGCCTTCGCGAATGTACACGTGGCAGGTGGTGCAGGCGCACACTTTTTCACAGGCGTGTTCTATGCCGATGCCGTTGCGCAAGGCCACGTCAAGCACGGTTTCGCCGTCTTTTGCTTCGAGTGCTGCGCCTTCTGGGCAAAGCTCTTCATGGGGTAAAAATACAATCTTTGGCATAAAAACCTCGTTAATAACTACACGTTAATCGTTATAGCTCGTCGACTTTTGTGCCGGAGAGTGCTTTGCGAATGCTGGCATCCATACGGCGCGCGGCGAAATCATCGCTGGCTTTGTCTACGGCTTCAATAGCTTGTTCAATGGCTGCAACATCTGTGCCGCTGCGGGCAACACGAAGTTGCTCCATGGCGGCATCCAGGGTTGCGCGCTCGTTCTCGTCAAGCAATTTGCCGTCTGCGGCTAAGGCACTGCTGAGTGCCTCAATAACGCGGTCGGCTTCAACTTGCTGTTCACGCAACATACGCGCCGCCATGTCTTCTTTGGCATTGCTCATCGATGCTTCAATCATTTTGGTGATGTCATTATCACCCAAACCATAAGATGGTTTCACCTGAATTGATGCGCTCACGCCGGTTGATTTTTCCATGGCGGTCACGCTCAATAAGCCGTCTGCATCGACTTGGAAAGTTACCCGAATGTGTGCGGCACCGGCTGCCATTGGCGGTATATCCGTTAACACGAAACGAGCCAAACTACGGCAGTCATCAACCAGCTCACGTTCGCCCTGCACCACATGAATCATCATGGCGGTTTGGCCGTCTTTAAACGTGGTGAATTCTTGCGCTTTTGCGACTGGAATCGTGGTGTTGCGTGCCACAACTTTTTCCACCAAGCCGCCCATAGTTTCCAGGCCCAGCGAGAGTGGAATCACATCCAGCAACAACATGTCAGAGTCAGGTTTGTTACCCGCTAAAATGTCGGCTTGAATGGCAGCACCCAGGGCGACAACTTGATCCGGATCAATGGAGGTTAAGGGTTCGCGACCAAAGAAATCGCCTACCGCTTCGCGCACACGTGGCACACGGGTCGAGCCGCCAACCATAACCACATCAAGTATTTCATCGGCGCTGACTTCGGCATCTTTCAATGCGCGTCGGCAAGACGCTAAGGTTTTGCGCACCAAAGGTTCAATCAACTCATTCAGCTTGGCACGGGTTAACGTGAGCGCATCGCCTTCACTGGTTGAAGAAGGCTGATTGATCATCACAGACTCCGCGTCTGTCAGCTGTTCTTTTGCCGCTTTGGCGGCATTGATCAGATCACGCTCATGGCGCGCATCAACATTCTCGGGCAGCGACCACTGCTCTTTTAACCAGTTAACGATGAGTTGATCGAAGTCATCGCCACCAAGGGCGCTGTCACCACCGGTTGCCAGTACTTCAAATACACCGCCTTGCAAACGCAAAATGGAAATATCGAAGGTACCGCCACCTAAATCATACACCGCAATCAAGCCTTCACGACCTGAGTCCAGGCCATAGGCTACGGCTGCTGCGGTCGGCTCGTTCAATAAACGTAAGACTTTTAAACCGGCCAATTGCGCGGCGTCTTTGGTGCTTTGGCGTTGTGCGTCATCGAAGTAAGCTGGCACGGTAATCACCACACCGGTAAGCTCGCCACCTAATGAAGCTTCAGCGCGCGCTGCCAAGGTCCGCAAGATATCAGCGGACACTTCAACTGCGTTTTTCTCGCCTGCGGCGGTATGGAATACCGGCACACCGTTGTCAGTTTCGCTCATGCGATACGGCAAGTTTGAAAGGTTTTTCTGCACGTCGGCAATGGTGCGACCAATAAATCGTTTTACAGAAACAATGGTATTCTGCGTTTCAATGCTCTTGTCGGCGTGCTTCGCCAGCGCTTCGTGGCCGGTTAAAATTTCGTCGGCGCCGTAATAAACCACTGACGGTAAAATGGCACGGTCGTGCTGATCTTTGAGCACTGCAGCTTCGCCACTACGCACGCTTGCCACTAATGAGTTGGTGGTGCCCAAATCGATGCCAGCGGCAAGGCGATGTTGATGCGGCGCGGTGCTTTGACCCGGTTCCGCAATTTGTAGTAAAGCCATCTAAAACCTCTTTTTAAATACGAGAACGATATTAGCGAATTGATATTAGATATTAGAAAAAGCGCTAAATATCAGAACTAATATCTAATATCTAACAGCTAATATCGAATTTGCTCTTCGATTTGCTCGAGTTCGTGATGCAGCTTGTGCATAAACTTCAGCTTACGTATCGCAATAGCTGCTTGTTCGTTGGCGTTTGCTTCAAGGTGCCGTTCAAGCTCGCTTTGTAACGCATTCATTTGTTCTTGCAAGTCTTTGTAGGCGCTATCGAGCGCCTCCAAGTCGGTCACTTCTTCAATGCGTTCGCGCCATTCCATTTGCGCCATCAAAAAGTCAGGATCTTGCAGGGTGGTTTGTTCGTGCGCCAAATCAATACCGCGTAATTCCAGCAAGTACTCAGCGCGGGTAAGCGGTGAGCGCAAGGTTTGGTACGCATCATTGAGCTGTGCAGTACGTTGCACGGCACGTAATTTTTCGCGTTCACTGCCAGTGGCAAAGCGATCAGGGTGCAGCGTTTGCTGCAATTTGCGGTAGCGCTGTTGCAATTCCGCCGCATCTAAAGAGAATGCGGCGGGCATATCAAACAGTTCAAAATGATTCATTGCTTGCCTGTTATACGTTGAAGCTTTCTCCGCAACCGCATTCGCCTTTGGCGTTTGGATTACGGAACTCAAAACCTTCGTTTAGGCCTTCTTTGACAAAGTCGATTTCGGTGCCATCAAGGTACACCAAGCTCTTGCCGTCGACGACAATGTTCACGCCGTTGGCTTCGATAATCGTATCGGTATCGTCCACTTCGTCAACAAATTCCATCACGTAGGCGAGCCCGGAGCAGCCGGTGGTTTTAATCCCCAACCGAATGCCCACACCTTTACCGCGTTGTTCTAGAAACGAGCGGGCGCGATGCGCCGCCGCTTCAGTTATGGTAATTGCCATCTTATAACCCGATTACGCTACGTGTTTCTTTTTGTAGTCTGCAATTGCTGCTTTAATTGCGTCTTCTGCCAAAATTGAGCAGTGAATTTTCACTGGTGGCAATGCAAGTTCTTCAGCAATTTGCGTGTTTTTCAACTGCTCAGCTTCGGCAATTGACTTGCCTTTAACCCACTCGGTAACGAGTGAGCTTGAAGCGATTGCAGAACCACAACCGTAAGTTTTGAATTTTGCGTCTTCAATGATGCCTTCGGCATTAATTTTCAACTGCAATTTCATAACGTCGCCACAGGCTGGTGCGCCGACCATGCCAGTTGCGATTGACGGATCATTTTTATCAAACGCGCCTACGTTGCGCGGATTTTCATAATGGTCGATTACTTTTTCGCTGTATGCCATACCGTGTTACCTCTCTTAGTGTGCGACCCATTCGACTTTGCTTAGGTCGACGCCGTCTTTGTACATATCCCAAAGGGGTGACATGTCGCGTAGACGACCAATCGAATTTTGAATTTGTTTAATGGCGTAATCCACTTCTTCTTCGGTAGTAAAGCGGCCGAAGCTGAAACGGATTGAGCTGTGCGCCAGTTCGTCGTTGCGGCCCAAGGCGCGCAATACGTACGAAGGCTCAAGGCTTGCTGATGTGCAGGCTGAACCTGAAGAAACCGCGAGGTCTTTCAACGCCATAATCAGGCTTTCGCCTTCAACAAAGTTAAAGCTGATGTTGAAGATGTGCGGCACAGCGTGCTCTTGATTGCCGTTAATGTACACTTCTTCGATGTCTTTTACGCCATTCCATAAACGGTCGTGGAGCATTTTGAAACGCTCAAATTCTGCGCCCATTTCTTCTTTGGCAATGCGTGCAGCTTCACCGAAGCCGACGATTTGATGCGTTGGCAAGGTGCCTGAACGCATACCACGTTCGTGCCCACCACCGTGCATTTGTGCGTTTAAGCGCACCCGTGGCTTACGACGCACATACAGCGCGCCAATGCCTTTCGGGCCATACATTTTGTGGGCTGAAATGCTGAACATATCAACCGGCAGCTTTTCCATATCCACTTCGATTTTACCGGTGCTTTGTGCACCATCAACGTGGAATACTGTTTTGTTTGCACGACACAGGTTACCGATAGCTTCGATGTCCTGAATCACGCCAATTTCGTTGTTTACGTGCATGATGCTGACCAATACGGTGTCATCACGCAGAGCAGCTTTGAATGCGTCAAGATCCACCAAGCCGTCTTCTTTTACGTCTAAATAAGTGACTTCGAAGCCTTCGCGCTCCATTTGGCGGCACGTATCCAGCACGGCTTTGTGCTCGGTTTTCACCGTAATGATGTGCTTACCTTTTTTGCTGTAAAACTCAGCCGCGCCTTTAATGGCCAAGTTATCTGATTCGGTTGCACCCGAGGTGAATACGATTTCACGTGGGTCAGCGTTAATCAGATCAGCAATCTGATTACGGGCGATATCAATCGCTTCTTCAGCTTGCCAACCGAACCGGTGCGAACGCGATGCAGGGTTACCAAACTGACCATCTGGGGTCAGGAATTGCATCATCTTTTCGGCCACGCGCGGGTCAACCGGCGTGGTTGCTGCGTAATCAAAATAAATCGGTAATTTCATCAAGTTACTCCTCTTGCCAGACTGCTTACTGGCTCAATGCAATTTGGTTTTCGCGTTTTTTCTGTTCGGAAATTAAGTTGTTTTGACGTAAGGCCACGCGGGCAATGTCTTCTTGCTTGACCAGCTCAGCCAAACTAATGTTGGCGAGAAAGTCTTCAATGCGCTCACTTAGGTCTGTCCAGAGCGAGTGCGTTAAGCAACGGCTACCGCTTTGGCATCCGCCTTTGCCTTGGCAACGGGTGGCGTCAATGCTTTCATCAACGGCTTGTATTACGGCGCTGATGGAAATTTGGTGTGCTTCAAGACCCAACCGATAACCACCACCTGGGCCGCGCACACTGCTAACCAGACCTTGTTTACGCAGGCGCGCGAACAATTGTTCAAGGTAGCTTAAAGAAATACCTTGGCGTTCTGAAATATCTGCCAATGGTACTGGACCATTTTCTGTATGAAGCGCGACGTCGATCATAGCGGTCACGGCGTAGCGGCCTTTTGAGGTTAAGCGCATAGCGGTATTGCCTCCTTTGTCTTAGGCCTTAAGTGTGCCATTCCCGACTATTTTAGTCAAGTATTCACTTGAACGGCAAAGTCGATATTAGCTATTGGATATTAGCTATTAGCGGTAATGGCTACTTCTTCTAATATCCAATATCTTTTAGCTAATATCGTTTTTGTTTTTCTTATCAATTGACGTCAGAATGCCACGCAGGATATTCAGTTCCGCTGACTCAGGGCGAGCGCGGCTAAACATTCGGCGTAACTTCGCCATCACCTGACCGGGGTGGTTTTTAATGATAAACCCCGTTTCACCGAGGGTGTCTTCCAGATGTTGGTAAAAGCGTTCCAGGTCGCCAGCCAGCGGGTAGTCTACGTCACTGACCGGTGGTTTGGCATCGGCCTCTAAGAACTGCATGCGCACTTCATAGGCCAGCGTTTGCACCGCCATGGCCAAATTTAATGAGCTGTACTCAGGGTTTGACGGAATATGCACATGGTGGGTGCATTGTTGCAGCTCTTCATTGGTTAAACCGCTGCTTTCACGGCCAAATACCATAGCCACCGGATAATTCGGTGCTTCTGCAAGCACTTTTGCCGCCGTTTCACGTGGGCCAAGCAATGGCCAATCCAGCGTGCGGTTACGGGCGCTGGTACCTACTACCAAGCCGCAATCTTGAATCGCTTCCGGTAAGGTTTTAACGATTTTTGCTTGATGTAACACATCCGTAGCACCAGCAGCCAATGCCGAAGCATGGCTGTCAGGCGCTTGTACTGGATCAACCAGGTACAAATCGTTTAGCCCCATGGTTTTCATGGCACGCGCGACCGACCCGATGTTGCCGGTGTGGCTGGTGTTGACTAAGACAATACGAATGTTGTTCATGTTATTTTAAGCTTGCTGGTAAATGTGGACGCGCAGTAGTCAGCAAATGTTGCACAACTTTCGGGTTGCCCGCAACCACGTTGCCACTGGTCATAAAGCCATGGCCACCGGCGAAGTCAGTGACGATACCACCCGCTTCACGCACCAATAACTGGCCTGCGGCAATGTCCCACGGCTTCAGGCTAAATTCCCAGAATCCGTCAATGCGGCCATTGGCTACATAGGCAAGATCCAACGCTGCAGAACCGCTGCGACGCATGTCTGAGGTGTACTCGAACAATGACGTGAACACGGCCATGTAGTCTTTGGTCATGTCTTTACGTTTGAATGGGAAGCCAGTAGCTAATAGCGCGCCATTAAGGTCACGCTGTTTGGTGGCACGTAAGCGTTTACCGTTTAATTGTGCGCCTTGACCACGTGAAGCGCTAAATAGCTCTTCGCGCAGCGGGTCATAAACAACGGCTGCTTGCACCACACCTTTGTGCAGGTATGCGATAGAAATTGAGAAATGCGGAATTCCGCGCAGGTAATTGGTGGTGCCATCGAGTGGGTCAATAATCCACTGATGTTCTGGCTCGCCGCCAACCACTTCACCACTTTCTTCCGCAAGGAATGAGTGCTGTGGGTAGGCTTTTTGAATGGTGCGAATGATGGCACTTTCAGCCGCTTTGTCGAGTTCGGTCACGAAATCGTTTTGGGTTTTGGTTTGAACATTCAGATCAACCTCAACACCAAAGTTTTTGACTAAAATTTTGCCGGCCACACGCGCTGCGCGCACCGCTATGTTTAACATCGGATGCATACCAATTACCTGTACTGTGAAAGAACGATTTTGTGGGCGCGAATTATACGCAGCTTACAAAGTTTAAGCAAGAATTACCCTAGTGAATGGATCTGTTCACTTTTTACCCAGACCGTGTTATAACCGTGTTGCGCTAATTTAGAATAACAACACTAAAGCCGGAGGGTCCCATGGATCATTCACAAGAGCTAAAACAAGTTGAATCTAAGTCGAATAAAAAAGGTGCCCCGCGTAAGTGGCGTGAAATTGAAAATCTGAAAGAGAAGTATCGTTTACGCGACGAACTGCAGGATATTGATTTCGAGTTCGATGCCGAACTCGATAGTTTGGAATTCTAGTTCGTTAGTCGTTGTTGGTTACTCGTTACTCGAATAACGAATAACTAATAGCTAATAACGCTTTTGCCCTGCTGCGCGAGCAGCTCGTTGGTGCGGCGAAAATGCCCTGCGGTGAGAAACCCGCGGTGCGCCGACAATGGCGATGGGTGAACAGTTTCCAATACATGATGGCGCTGGCGATCAATCAGCGCCCCCTTCTTTTGCGCATGCGCGCCCCAAAGTAGAAACACAATCCCGCTGCACTGCTTGTTGATTTGCTCCACCACTTTATCTGTGAAGGTTTCCCAGCCCCAACTGGCGTGCGAATGCGCTTTGCCCTGCTCTACTGTGAGTACGGTATTCAACAACAGCACGCCTTGCTTGGCCCAATGTTCCAGATTGCCCGATTCTGGTATCTGAAAGTCGGGATAGTCATGCTGAATTGCTTTAAAGATATTGCGCAACGAAGGCGGATGCTTCACGCCGTCGGGCACTGAAAAGCATAAACCGTGGGCTTGCCCGGGGCCGTGATAGGGATCTTGCCCTAAAATAACCACCTTTAAATTTTCCAAGGGCGTCATTTTGAAAGCCTGGAACACCTGCTCACTGGGCGGATAGATGACTTTTCCTGCGTCACGTTCAGTCTGCACACGGTGCAGTAGATCAATAAAGTAAGGTTGCTTTTTTTCTTCGCTGAGCACGTCGCTCCAGCTTAACGCCTGTTCTGTCATTTACCGACTAACCTTTGTATTATTAGTAGTTCATACTATGCATGTATCCTAACACTGTACTGAATTGTTGTACCAATAAAAGAGAGCGCCCAATGAGTAAGCCCTACCCGCCAATGAGTGTGTTTGTCATTACACTTAACGAAGCCGAACACTTGGATGAGGTTTTAGAGAGTGTGCGTGGTGTTGAGGAGATTGTGGTTATAGATTCGGGCTCTACCGACGGTACCCTGGAGATTGCCAAAAAGCATGGTGCACGTATTGTTCACAATGACTGGCCGGGCTATGCCAAGCAAAAAGCCTTCGGTATCGAACAATGCACGCACAATTGGGTATTGAATTTGGACGGCGATGAAGTGATGCCGGAAGGCGGCTTGCAGATGATTCGCGAGCGCATCGCCCAAGGTGATATCAACGGTATCTGGATACATCACGATGACATTTTTATGGGGCACAGCCTGAAGAAAGCGCGACACCACAAATACCGTCGGGTGTACCGCAAAGACCGCAGTCATATGGACACTTCAGTGCGGGTGCATGAACACATTCACGTGGATGAGCCGACGGCCTATCTACCAATTTATCTCAAACATTATGGTTATGATTCCGCACATGGCTATATGGACAAGCTGAACAAGTATTCACTGCTCAAGGCCGAGCAACGCATAGAGCAAGGCCGCCCATGCAGCTTGCCGCGTTTGCTGTTAATTTTTCCATTAATGTTTTTAAAGTTTTACCTTGGCCGCCAAATGATTTGGTCAGGCTGGCGGGGATTTATTAAAGCCAATATTGATGCATTTCATTTCTTTTTAACCGAAGCTAAACTTTACGAAATTCAATACCGTCAAAAGCAGCAGAAGCAACAAAAGCAACAAAAGCACAATGGTACGCCAAAAAAATGATTCGTTGATTGTCATGAGGGGGTGCTGTGAATCCATTTATTCAGCCGAATTTCAAGATATTTGTTATCAACTTAGCCCACTCCACTGAGCGCTGGCAGCATGTTTCGCAGCAACTCGATAGGCTTCACCTACCCTATGAGCGCCTTGATGCTGTTAACGGCAAATTACTCACGGAAGCCGAGATTAATGCCGTATTTTCGACCCAACTTGCCGATAAGTATTTCCATTATCGCCTCACACGCGGCGAGATAGCTTGTTACCTTTCACACCTGAAAGCCTGGCAAAAAATTGTGGATGACGGTTTAGATTTTGGAATTGTTCTTGAGGACGATATCAACATCAACGCGCTATTTTCCGAGGTACCAAATCGAATTGCCGCGTTTACGGTGAAGTGGGATTTCATCAAGCTTGCAGCGCCCTTTAAAGACCAACCTTATGACGTTATTGAGTCGGATACGCACCTTCGTGTAGTGAGCTACCGACGCAAGCCGCCTATGGGCGCATGTGCTCAGGCTGTAAGCGTCTCAGGTGCGCGGCAATTATTAACGTTGCGCCCGCCAATTTTCCGCCCCGTCGACGTTGATTTGCAGTGGTCTTATGAACTCGGCATTCGGACGTTGGGGCTGGTGCCTTATACCGTTGATAACACCCATCAACACAGCAGCGATATTTTTGCCGTTGAAAATAGGCACCATGCGCGTAAAAGCGGTTGGCGGCGCATGAAGCATCAAGTTGGCTTGTATTTTGACAATAAAAAAGCGCGACGTAAAACGCCGCGCTTGTAAGTTAAAATTCACTGCATTTCGTTTATTCGTATTTTCCAAACCAATGCAGAATATACGCAACTTTTGCCATTAGGTTTGATGGCCGCCCAGCGATACCGTGCGGTGCATCCGGTACGCGCACCATGGCGGTTTCAACACCGGCTAATTTCAGCGCTTGGTAATACTGCTCAGACTCTGAAATTGGCGTGCGGTGATCCGCCTCACCGGTTAACAACATGGTTGGTGTTGTGACATTACCGACGTAGCTGATAGGTGAATACTTCATGTAGTGTTCTTGATTCTCCCAAGGCAAGCCTGGGAACCAATATTTGGTGAAGTAATTGTACATATCTGCCGTTAACACAAAGCTGTACCAATTAATTACTGGCTTCGCCACCACGGCTGCAGCAAAGCGATCGGTATGGCCAACAATCCAGGCAGTTAACACACCACCGCCACTGCCACCGGTTACATACAGGCGCTCTTCGTCAATAAAGCCTTTTTCGATAACCGCATCGACACCGTCCATTAAGTCGGTGTAGTCATTGCTTGGGTAGTTGTGATGAATTTCTTGAGCGAAGTCTTCACCATAACTGGTGCTGCCGCGCGGGTTGGTGTAAAGCACCACATAGCCTTTGGCTGCCATTAACTGCACTTCGGCTGAGAACGAGCCTGCATAAGCAGTGTGTGGCCCACCATGAATTTCCAGAATCAGCGGGTACTTTTTGGTTGGGTCAAAATTTGGCGGATATACAATCCAACCTTGAATTTTAAGGTCGTCATGGCTTGATTCGTACCAGATTTCTTCAACGCGGCCTAATTCTTTGTGCGCCAAGGCGTCGTCATTCAACGCGGTTAACTTGCGTTTGATTTTGCTGGTTTGCAGCATTAAGTCCGCTGGACGGTATGGGTTGGCCATGGTGAATACCAAGTCGCCACCCGTACTTACGTCAAAACTACCACCGCTGTATGGGCGGGTATAACTTAAGCCGCCCATGGCGTCAGTCAGCACGCGGCGATTGCCGCTCAGGCTTTGGTAAACAATGTTGCCTTTGCCGTGCTTGTCGTAGCTAAAGTACACACCACGGCTATCGGCTGACCATTTTACGTCACCAACCGAATAATCAAGTTCGGTCGATAGTAGTTTCGGCGTGCCTTTGCCGTCTAAGTCCATTACGTACAACATGGTATTTTGATAGCTCATGTACTCATCATCGTAGCCAAGCCACGCGAGTTTTTTGCCATCAGGACTAACAAGCGGCGAGCGATCTGGGCCATTACGGTCGGTTAACTGCGTGATAGCGCCGTCAGCCACTGCAACCTGGTACAACTCGGAATTATTCGGTTGGTCGAAGGCATCATCGCGACGGTTCGCCGAGAACACGATGCTTTTACTATCGCCTGTCCATGTAAGCTGGCCACCATGGTGATAGGTGTCGGTAGTTATCTGGCGCGGGGTGCCACCACTGGCTGGTATCACATAAATTTGGGTGTAACCATCGGGCGCAAAGCCAGAACCGTCAAAGCGGTAGTTGTCTTTATCGATGTAACGCGCGGGTTCAGCCCACTCGGCACCTTTTGGCTTGCCCGGCAAGCTCACTGGCGCAGGATTACTGCTTGGCGTGAACATGGTAAATGCCAACCATTTTCCATCTGGCGACCAACTTAAGCTGCTTGGGCTGCCCGTTAGGCGCGTTACCGCAGCGTCTTCTCGGGTGTCGGTCCAATACAGATGAATCTGGTTGCTACCTGAACGATTCGATACAAACGCCAGCGTTTTGCCGTCTGGCGACCATGTTGGGGAATGATCGTTTGCTTGTCCGCCAGTTAACGGACGCAGTTCACCCTTATTATCAACACGCCATAAGTTACCTAAACGACGGTCACTCATGATGTCCATATAGTTACGAACAAACACCGTGTAGCCGCCGTCGGGATGGATAGCAGGTTGGCTTGCGTATTCCAGTTGGAACACATCTTCGAGCTGTAAGGCATTGTCGGTGTTGGCGTACGAACTGCTTGCGACCAATGCCAAAGTTAAGGTCAGGAGCTTTTTCATGGATGACAACCTCGTTGTTGGTTATTCGTTGTTCGTTATTTGTTATTCGCAGTTAAGTTGTAGCGAATAACGACCAGCGAAGCGATCGAATAACGATTAACGGCAAAAAAAAACCGCCGTAACGGCGGTTTTTTTCATGTTTAACGCTTAGAAGCTATAGCTGAAGCTTACCGCTGCAAAATCGCGGTCATCAGCTGCATCAAAATCAGCACCGTCGGTAATATTGTAACCAACACCGATTTTATATTTGCTCAAGTAGCTGAAATCAACACTCAAACCTAAAGTGCGACGATCTTCAATGAAGTTTGAGTTTGCTGAGTAACCTTTCACATCGTGACCAAACGCGATGGTTGGGGTCATGTTCCAGCCTGAGAATACGTTGTTGTAGTCACCCACGATGCGAGCGCGATAGCCCCACGAGGTAGACGTTACAAAACCTTCACAGTTGATGTTTGACCTAGCTGAAGGGTTACCTAAAGCAGCTTGGTCAGCAACCGTTAAACATTTGCCGAATACTGGGTTACGACCATAGCGTTGCTCATCAAGCCCTGCCAAGCCGTGCACTTTGCTTACCGCGACTTCACCGATAAAGGTGATGCGGTCAGCGCCCAATACGCGGTCATAGAATTTAACACCGGTTAACTGCCATTGGGTTACGTCGTACTCGTCATAACCTTCCTGTAACTCACCTAAGTTGGTGATTGCGCCAGTTTCGTCACGCAAAATGCGGTTCGAGAATGTACTTGGAACACCTGCACGCAAACCAGCTGTTAGAATTTCAGTGGTGTTGATTTGTACTGGCATGTCTAAACGATGGCTTACTTCACCACCAACAGACCACTCACCAATTAAGGTTGATGCACTGAAACCAAAAATCTGTTGGTCTTCAGGGAACTGCAACACATAGTCAGGACCCGCAATTGGAATACCATCTGGGTGGCTGAATGCTGGTGTTGGCTGTTGTTGCCAGTTGTACGCAGAGATAATTGGAGTCTGCGTATGAATATTCATGAAGTACGCACCAAATTCGGTATCGATACTTGTTGCGTAGTGACGCAATGCGAAACCGTACTGACCTGCATCATCAGGTTCAATGTCTGGACGACGCTCAAGGTACGTACCGAACTGAATTGACTCGCGGTCGCTCAAGCTAGAGCTTGGGTCGCCAGGTATCAAGGTTGGGTTCAGGGTAACTTTGTTACAGCCTGGGCCACCTAAAATGTCTACGGTTGAGAAGAAAGTACCACAACCATCAAGTTTGTAGTCATCCCACTCGTACTGATAGAACATGTCCAAGCTGGTTTCATTGGTTAAACCAATGTTCAGGTTCAACATACCAACCGGTAATAATGCTTCTTTAATTTCAACACCCGGACGACGAATCGCGTTCACGTCGATTGGGTTAACGGCGTTGATACCGTTAAAGATAAAGGTGCTTTCGCCCCAGCTCAGAACCTGACGGCCTAAACGGACGTTGGCCGGCATGTCACCGATATCAAAATAGGCATAAACGAACGCATCAAGCAGTTCAAAACCAGAACCGGTTGAATAGTCATCTAAACCATCGTTATCGAGGGTAACATTGGGGAAATAATTTGTTGCGGTGTGGCCATGCGCGACTTCTTCATTTTTAATGACGTCGTCGTACCAATATTTGAAACGGATAAATGCGCCGTAGTCGCCGCCATCGATGCTCAGATCGTGAACACCTTTAACAACAGACGAAACCATGTCGCCGTCGTCATAGTTCAGGTTACCGTCATCGGCTACACCTGATTGACCAAGACCACCTTCCATATTGCCTGGGTGGATAAAGCGCATATCACGCTCTTCCATACGCCATGCGGCACCATATGAAATGATTGAGTCGAACTTAACGCGGAAGTCACCTACTTCAAACTCCGCTGCCTGGACGCTTGCTGTTCCTGCTAATGCCAGCGTAATCGCCGACGCGATAGGTAATTTTTTTAGCATAGTTGTTCTTCTTTTCATGTTAGCCACCTAATCCAATTAGGATGTTATTGGTTCAATCATGTCCGATGAGTTACAAATATGCAAGTGATTCGTTAGGAAAAAATGCGTTATTCGTTAGTCGTTATTCGTTACTGGTTAAACACAAAAAAATCTCCGCCCACGACGTGCGACGGAGATTTAGTTTTAACGTTCTTTTATAGATGTCGGAGGAGCGCGCCGTGGTCGCTATTGCTGATAATGCCCTCTTTGCGCAGCTGCTTAGCTAAATGGCTGACGCATGACACCTCAGCACCTTTGCTCTGAGCATCGGCGCTGCAGGCTTGCACCTTGTCCGAAATTGAACAGCCTACACTATCGACACTGTTCGTTACGCCAGTGTCATTCGCGCCAACGACTACGGTTGTGCTGATATCGGAAGCTGGGCAGGCGTCGACATCGTCCAGAATGCCGTCTGCGTCACTGTCCTGCGTCAGATAATTAATGTCGGTGACTGAGCCGCTTAAATAGAGGGCATCATCGCCCGCGGCTGTTTCCACGCTCGAAAACAAGGTTGCGTTCACGTACCTCGGGGAGCTTACGAAGCGTGGAAACTCAGCCGTCGATTCAAACAAACTTTGATTTGGCCCACGTAAATTCAAATTGAGCTGACTATTAAACTGCTCTTGGCTAACGCCAGTTAGCGTCCAGCTGGCGTAGTTAGCCATGCGGCCAAAATCAAAATATAAGGTATTCGTTGGCTGAGTTAACTCAGCAACTTTTAGTGGCTGACGCACAGCAATTTCGTTGCCTTGTGCATCGAATAACGTAACTTTCACCTGGCTTAATGCATCGGTGTACTGACGCCAGCTGCTTGCACTGTACATGAGTGGCATACTTGGCTGTTGGGTAATTTCGAGCAGGTAGTGTCCAGTTGTATACTGCTCAACGCCAGTTGGCGTAAAGCTGTAGCCGTAGCTGATTTGGCCACGAACTTCTACGGTTTCGGCATGCACATGTGGCACGCTCATCACGGTCAGGGCGGTGGTCAGGGTCAATGCTGATAGTGACTTTATTAGTGTTATTTTCATGCCTTGCATCCTCGAATGTAAACGACGATATATGATCATTGACGTATACGGATGTTATAGCAACGAGAATTGGGACTGTCCATGTACTTTGCAAAGTTAAATAAATGCAAAGGCGTTATTCGTTAATCGTTAGTCGTTGTTGGTTGGATAAAAAAAATCTCCGTGCACTGAGTGCAACGGAGATTTCGGGTTTCGCTTTTTCGCTTTTTCTAATAACGAATAACGAATAACGACTAACCAATAACGCTCTTCGGTTTTTTAAAGCTTTTGCTCTAACTCAGGCAGTACGTCGAACAAATCAGCAACCAAGCCGTAATCCGCGACCTGGAAAATCGGTGCGTCTTCGTCTTTGTTAATGGCGACGATTACTTTCGAGTCTTTCATGCCGGCCAGGTGCTGGATGGCGCCGCTGATACCCACGGCAATGTACAGTTCTGGTGCAACGATTTTACCGGTTTGACCCACCTGCATGTCGTTCGGTACGAAGCCCGCATCCACTGCGGCACGAGACGCGCCGACTGCAGCGCCAAGCTTGTCGGCAACTTTTTCCAATAAATGGAAGTTTTCGCCGTTTTGCATGCCGCGGCCGCCAGAGATAACCACGCTTGCAGCGGTAAGATCTGGACGTTCTGATTTTGCCAGCTCTTCACCAACAAATTCAGATTTGTCGTTGTTAACCACGTTATCGAGGGCTTCAACGCTGGCGTTGCCGCCTTCTGCGTTCACGGCATCAAATGCCGTTGCACGTACGGTGATCACTTTGATTGCGTCTTCTGACTGCACGGTCGCAATTGCGTTACCTGCATAAATAGGACGCTTAAAGGTGTCAGCACTTTCAACCGCGATGATGTCAGAAATTTGCGCAACATCGAGCAGCGCAGCAACACGCGGCATAAAGTTTTTACCGGTGGTGGTTGCTGGTGCCAAGATGTGACCGTAGTCTTTGCCTAAATCGGCAACCAACTGGCCAAGGTTTTCGGCTAAGAAATGGCCATACGCAGCATTGTCAGCTAGCAGTACTTTACTTACGCTTTCAGCCTTGGCTGCTTCGTCAGCAACGCTCTGGCAGCCTTCACCCGCAACTAATAGATGAATGTCACCACCAATTTGCTTTGCCGCTGCTAAGGTTTTTAACGTGGCTGGACTTAGGGTTGCGTTGTCATGTTCGGCAATAACGAGAATGCTCATATCACTTTTGCCTCATTCTTAAGTTTTTCGATCAGTTCTGCGACATCGGCTACTTTCACACCGGCACTGCGTTCTGCAGGTGCTTCAACTTTAAGCAGCTTAACCGTGCGCGCCACACTCACACCCAATTCATCGGGGGTGGTTACATCAAGCGGCTTTTTCTTGGCTTTCATGATGTTTGGCAACGACGCATAGCGCGGTTCGTTCAGGCGCAAATCTGTTGTTACGATTGCTGGCAACTGCAGCTTTACGGTTTGCAAACCGCCGTCAACTTCACGGGTTACGTTTACGCTGCCGTCGGCAACATCAACTTTCGATGCAAAAGTGCCCTGTGGCATGCCGGTTAGCGCGCCAAGCATTTGGCCCGTTTGATTGTTGTCTGAATCAATGGCTTGCTTGCCTAAGATAACCAGTTGCGGTTGTTCTTTTTCAACCACACCTTTTAGTAGCTTGGCCACGGCCAATGAATCAGGTAACTCATCGGTTTCAACCTGAATGGCACGGTCTGCGCCCAGGGCTAAGGCGGTGCGTAATTGTTCTTGCACGGCTTTCGGGCCAATGCTCACAACCACCACTTCGTCCGCGATGCCTTTTTCTTTTAGTCGTACTGCTTCCTCTACCGCGATTTCACAGAACGGATTCAGGGCCATTTTCACGTTGGCCAGATCAACGTCTGAATTATCCGCTTTTACGCGAACTTTCACGTTGTAATCAATGACGCGTTTGACCGCCACTAATACTTTCATGTTGTGGTTCCTGTTGTTTGAGGTTCGGTTCAAAGTAAACTGAGACCGGGCAAGATTAACATTTTTCGCAGCAAAAATGGTACTCTTACGGCCGTTTTTGTTGACCAGTGTGAATAATTAAGGAATTTCATGGGTGGTTTCATGTACGGCGTGATGGCTGAAACGGATCTAGCGGCAATGCGCAAACAACTCGGTAGCCGTGAAAATCGGATGCGCTATCTCGTGCAACTCGCTAAGGCTGCACAGGTACCTGCTGATTTTCGCACCGCCGAGCACGAAGTATTTGGCTGTGAAGCGCGCGTTTGGGTGCAAGCCGATTGGCAAGATGATCAGTTGGCGTTAACCGTCGATAGTGAATCACGGGTGGTACTGGGATTGCTGATGGTGATTCGGCAAGCATTGCAGGGTGCGCGGCGCGATCAAGTCAGCGCATACTCGCTTGATGAACATTTTGACGCGCTCGGCCTCTCCGAATTTGTTACGTCGTCGCGTCGCAACGGCTTACGCAATGTAATTGCAGCCATTCAGGCGTAATCAGCAGCTAGAGCTTCTTCAGTAACAGCGCGACGGCATGCATCGCGAAAGTGGCAGTAACAGGCATAGCAGCACCGAAGCCTGTGGCACAGTCCATGCGCATGCTACCTGCACCGGGCTTGGCGTGGTTCCATTCGCCATCGGCAGTCGGATAACGCAATTGTTCGGTGGAATAGACGGCCGCAACGCCGAAGTTACGCTTGGGGTTCTTCGAAAAATTGTAGTCGCGCCGCAACAGGTAACGCACTTTCGCCAGTAACGGGTCTTGAGTGGCTTTGGCCAAATCGCCCGAAGTCACTTGGCTTGGGTCAACCTGCCCGCCCGCGCCGCCACACGTAACCAAAGGCAACTTACGCCGCTTACACCAGGCAATTAACGCAGCTTTCACGGTGACACTGTCAATGGCATCCAGCACTGCGGTTACTGGCTCGCCAAGGCATTGCTCAAGATTATCGGCGGTAAGAAAGTCATCGATAACGCGCACCTGGCAATCAGGATTGATATCGCGCACCCGTGCAGCAAGCACGTCTGTTTTTAATTGCCCAACAGTACTCGTTAGTGCTGGCAGTTGACGATTGATGTTGGTGACGCACACGTCATCAAGGTCAATTAAAGTCAGCGCACCAACCCCTGAACGGGCCAGCGCTTCAACTGCCCACGAGCCAACACCACCGAGGCCAATTACAGCTACGTGGTGATGTTGAAAACGCGCCGCAGCCGTTTGGCCGTAGACGCGTTCGATGCCAGAAAATCGTTGTTTTGTCATAGCGGCGGATTTTATCACGGGTTATAGATCAAGGCGAAGATTACCCTGTATTTCAGTGATCAAAACCTCGGGTACGTGGTGTTCGCGCGCGAGTTGTGGCCATTGTGCGACGGCATCGATGGTTTGTTCGACAATTGCGTCTATCTTTTTGCGGCTGAACAAGGGGCTGACTTTTTCCAGACTGTAAAAGTCGTCGCGACTGAAGTTTTCGCGCTTACCGTTTAATTGCATCCAGTGCTGATTCACCCATTTGCTATCCGGCTTGTAGCTGTATGCTAAGTCATAGGCCGGAGCCAGTTGCCAGCGCCCTTGGTCGAGCAAGAACGCAAAGTTCTTGGCATGGTCATCATGATTTCGAGCCACCAGGTTAAAAACCATCCGCCGGAATAGCTGTTCAGCTTCCACCGCCGATAATTTCAATTGCCGTGCGATTGCGAACAGCTCAGCGTAGGAAAAGCTACCGGGCCTTTTGTAGTCCACGTGCGCCAGCCCGTTCAGGGTTTGCACGTGAAGTTTTTCGTTGTGGCGGCGATCAAATCGCTGCGTAAGAAAATGCCTGCGGTTGCCTTCATCCAATAAATGGCACGGCGTCATGTCTATCTCACACTGCTGCGCCATCAAGTAATACACATATTCCATAGCGCCATAACCTTGCGGGTCGCCAAAGGTTTCGTGGGCGGCGCTGCGCTCACTCACGCCATCAAATTTCATTAAATAATGGGTAAAGCCTTCTGGCGCATCGGTTTGGCCCGAGCATACCTGACTGAAGTCAGAATTGAATGCCAGTACCGCCTTCGGGCGTGCACCACCCGCACTCATACCCACTGACAATAGTGCCAGCATGGCTTCGCGGTCAGCTTGCCCGGGCGCTGTGAGTTCCACATGAAAGTTTGCGCGCTTATTCAGCACCTCTTGGGCAATCTCAAGAAGCTGGGCAATTTCAACTTGCTGCGACGCTTCGAAGCCGCGCATACGCGTGGCCGGGCGATATTCCAGCGCGCCCATGCCGCGTTTACCGGTATATTGCAGCCGTTGTAGCGGCGAGATGTCGGTGGGCTGTTTACCTTGGCTGGCCACCCACGCATTCAACACGGCATTGCCGAAATCGTCGGGCAGGGAATCCGCAACCAGCCCCGGCAGCCCATGAAATGTTTCAAAATTCAGTTCTGGAAAATTGTAGATGCGTTTGCGCAGCGGCATTTTTAACGGCGCCAGCTCAATGCCGGTAGTCAAGAATGCCGGTGTGTATTCGAACGCGCCAAGCCCCTGCTCTGTATCAAAACTGAGTGCGCCTACTTCGTGTTCGTGATACCAGACACTGACAACTTCCATTACCATACGGATGGTTCCTCACTCTCTTCATCACCCTGCCCCCGGCTACCACTTGCGCGCATACGCTGTTTGCCTTGCAGCTTGCGCAGTTGCAACGGTGAAATAGGCTGTGGCGGCAGAAAATTCTTCAGTTGGTCGGTTAAATCGAGCGCAACCAACAGCGCGATGAAATTCTCGAGCTGCGCCTGCCCTTTCTCGGCATTCAGCACAATTTTGCGCGACACGCCCGCGCGCCTGGCGAGTTCTGCCTGCGTGATATTGGCGTTGAGTCGAGCCTGTTTGAGCCGATCGCCGAGTTCTTCAGCCCATGCGGCGGGGGAAAGTGGGTTCATTGATTCGTTACTCGTTGTTCGTTATTCGTTATTCGTGGTTCGTGCGCTTCGCTGTTTGTACGCTTCGCTATTCGGTAAACACAAACCATAAACACAAATAAAGTTACGTTATAGGCACTTTATAGCAAAATAAAAAGCTACTGTGCCATAAAAAGGATATTAGAAAGGATAGAACACAATCAAGAAAAGTCAAACAAAACCCACAATGTCCACTTTTACGCACTTAAAAACCTAAAACACCAAACAAAGTGCCAATATTAGCACTTTACACAATCCAGCTTACAGCGCTCCACTAACGAATAACCAATAACGAATAACGAACAACGACCAACGCCCCTCAAACACTAAACGGATACGCAATCGCCGGATGATGCTCATACCCATGCACTGCAAAATCATCCATCGTCACCCAGGTTTCCAGATCTTCCAGCGACTTGATGTCTGGATTGATTTCTAACTTTGGTGCGGCGAATGGCTTACGTTTAAGCTGCACATCGCGCATTAGTTCGAGTTGATCTTCGTAAATGTGCGCGTTCACAATTTTATGATAGGCCACGCCAGCTTTGTGACCAGTAATTTGAGCCATCAACGCTAAGAAGGTGAATACCTGCACTTGATTGAAGTTAAGACCCAGCGGTACGTCACATGAACGCTGATAACTGGTTAAATAGAGCGTGTCACCCAGCAGCGAAAAATTATGCGTGTGCATGCAGGGGCGCAAGCAGCCCATGTGGAATTCACCAGGGTTATAGAAACTGATAATTTCGCCGCGATCATCAATGCCCTTTGTCAGGTTATCCACCACCTTGCGTAATTGGTCGATTGTGCCGCCGTCTGGCTTAGCCCAGGCACGGCCTTGCACGCCATACACACGCCCCATGTCGTCTTCACCTTTGCGATGCGGGTTGGCTAACCAGGCTTCATTGAGATTGGCGTTGGCATTCCAGGTGGGCGTGCCGATTTTACGGAAATCTGCGGCGCTAGAATACCCACGAATGTAGCCGATTAACTCGGCGATGGCGGCTTTCCAGTAGCTTTTGCGGGTGGTGATAAGCGGGAATTCATTGCGGTCAACACGATAGTCTAAATTCGCGTTAATCACCGTGAGGCAACGTTTACCGGTGCGCTCGTTTTCAATCCAAACGCCCTCGTCGACAATACGTTGGCACAAATCTAAATACTGTTTCACGCTTGGCTCCCACGTTTATATGCAAATACCATCAATAACGCACCAATCACCACCATAGGTGCAGACAGCCACTGGCCCATTGACCAGCCAAAGGCCAACAACCCAAGATGCGCGTCGGGTTCGCGGGCGTATTCAACCACAAACCGTGCTAAGCCGTAGCCGATTAAGAACAAGCCACCAATAGCGCCGACTGGGCGCGGCTTACGACTGTAAAGTGCCAGAATAGCAAACAATAAAAAGCCTTCAAGTAAGGCCTGATAAAGCTGCGATGGATGGCGCGGAAACGGCCCTGCTGCTGGAAATATCATGGCCCAAGGCACATCTGTAACCCGGCCCCATAACTCACCGTTAATGAAGTTACCAATACGGCCAGCGCCTAACCCAACCGGCACCAGCGGAGCAATAAAGTCACCCACGGCAAGTAACGATTGCTTGGTTTTGGCCGCAAATATCCACAACACACTAATTACACCGAGCATGCCGCCATGAAAGGACATGCCGCCGCTGGTGATATCAAATAGGTACAACGGGTTTTGCACAAAGTAATCAAATTGGTAAAAAATCACATAGCCAACGCGGCCGCCAACAATCACGCCCATAAAGCCCCAGAAGAGGAGATCGCTGAAACGCTTTTCGGTCCAACCCTGCGCGGCGTTATGCGGTTGCTGGCACTGACGATTTCCCCACCACCATGCAAACAAAAAGCCGACGAGATACATCAAGCCATACCAACGCAAGTCAAATGGTCCGATGCTCACGATAATGGGATCAATGTTGGGGTGCACCAGGTAGTCTGTTTGCGTGTACGCTGATTGCATGAATTATCCTATAACCAATTTGAGTGAAATGATGACTAAAAATATCGCGAAGCCGCGTTGTAAATGTTTTACCGGTATACGTTGCGTCAGGCTCGCACCTAATGGTGCACAGAGCATTGAGGCAATTGAGATCGCCAACCACGCCTGCACGTGAACATACCCAAATAAGCCGTCTGCGCCTTCCAACTGCTGGCCCAGCACCACGAACGCGATAACGGCGCTTAAGCCTATGCTTAAACTGCCCACCGAGGATACCGCAATCGCTTGGCGGATAGGAACCCGTAACCGCTGCAATAAGGGGACTGTTAACGAGCCGCCGCCAATACCTACTAATGCTGAAAGTGTGCCCATACCGGCACTAATTAAGGCCATCAGGCGTTTCGACACGTCAGTGAGGGGCTCACCGCCGCGCTGTGGCACCAGCATACGCAGTGAGAGGAGCATCAGTACCACTGCAAAAATTCGCTGCAACCAGTCAGGATGAAGCAGCGTCGCCAGCCAGGCACCGCACACGGCGCCAACCATCAACCCTGGAATAAGCCGACGTACCCAAAAGAAACTGACCTGGCCATGTTTCAAATGCGAGCGCGCCGAACTTAAAGTGGTCATCACAATGGTGGCCAGTGACGTCGCAACCGCCATCTGCACGACTAAATCAGGGGCAACACCCAGTAACGGCAACAAATAAATCAACAAGGGAACAATCACCAGGCCGCCGCCAATGCCGAGCATGCCCGCTAACAGGCCTGCCACCATGCCTCCGGCTAAACACCACAACCAGCCTGCTAAGAGCACGTGTTCTCCTTAACCACCTGCACGCACGAAGCCACCTAAACCGGCGTTTTCGAGTGCCATGATAACTTGCTGCTTCACTTCGTAAGGCGAACGCGCCGCGAGTGAACGTTGCAACACCTCGGTTAAATCATCGGCCGCAATGTGGCGGATGATCCATCGAATACGATCTATATTGTAGCTGTTCATGCTGAGGTTTCGGTAGCCCATGGCGAGCAGTAACAACGCACCGCCCGGCTCCCCTGCTAACTCACCGCACACGGATACTGGCTTATTCAGCGCATCGCAGCGATCGATAATTTGCTTCAGCGCATGTAACACGGCCGGATGAAACGCATCGTATAAACTGGCGACCCGCGAATTGTTGCGATCAACCGCCAGCATGTATTGGGTTAAGTCGTTGGTGCCGACCGAAAAGAAATCGATTTTATCGGCGACGCAATGCAGCTGATAGATCATCGCCGGCACTTCAATCATGACCCCAATTTGCGGTTCAAATAACTGTTCATCGACGCTGCAGGCAAGCTCTTCAGCAACTTCATGATAGGCCTGATGAATCATTCGCACCGATTCATCAACTTCTTCGGCACTGGTTATCATCGGTAACAAAATACGCAGATTATTACGCCCCACTGAGGCGCGCAGCATAGCCCGGATTTGCATTAAAAAGATTTCTGGATGGTCCAACGTCATACGAATGCCGCGCCAGCCTAAAAACGGATTTTCTTCGTCCATAGGTAGATATGGCAGTGGCTTATCGCCGCCAACATCAAGCGTACGCATTACCACAGGTGCACCACGAAACTGCTCTAACACCTGGCTATAAAGCTCTTCTTGTTCGTCTTCAGTTGGCAGGCGTTCGCGCATCATAAACGGGATTTCAGTGCGGTACAGCCCTACCCCGTGCACGTTTAAATCATTGAGCCAATCGCGCTCGGTGTTTAAGCCAACGTTCAGATTCAACTGCACCCGCACACCATCGGTTGTTTCGGCGGGTAAGTCACGCGCTTGCATAACTTTTTGGCGCAGTGCCAGTTCTTCTTCGGCCAGTTGGCTGTATTCATTTTCAACTTGAATGGGCGGGTTAACGAACACGTCGCCGTTGTACCCGTCAACAATCAGCGTTTCGCCACTGACTTCGTTGAGCTGGATGTTGTCTACACCCAGCACCGCCGGAATGCCCATACTACGGGCCATAATGGCTGCATGTGAGTTGGCTGAGCCGCGCAGCGACACCATGCCAATAATCTCTGCTTGGGGCAGTTCTGCCAGCATGGTGGCCGTGACTTCGTCAGCCACTAAAATGCATTGTGCTGGCGGATTTAAGTTGCGCACCTCACGGTTTTGCAGGTGCGCAAGAATACGATTGCCTAGGTCGCGGACATCGCTTGCACGCTCGCGGATGTATTCGTCATCGAGGTTTTCAAATTGATTGACCAGTTGCTCAACCACCAGCTTCAACGCAGTTTGCGCGCGCCAACCGTCGTTGATGGTTTGCTCCACTTCTTGCCCTAAGCTAGCCGAGTCCATCATGGCGTGATACACGTCAAAAATTGCCAGTGTTTCATCGGCCACGTGACCCTTCATGCTGTCACTGATGTTCAACAGCTCTTGACGGGTTCGCGCAACAGCGGCGCGAAATGCGCGGATTTCATGTTCCGGCATGGTGCTGCGTTTCGGTGTAACTTCGCTTAAACGCGCGGGCGGCTTCACCACAAATGCTTCGCCAATAGCTACGCCTGGCGCAGCGGGTATACCTTTGATGGTTTGCAGCCAGGGTGACTGTTTGGCGGTGCGTAATAGGCCTTTCGCTTCTGCATGGGCAATAACTACCGCCAGCTGCGCTGCTAAGGTAACGACAAAGGCTTCTTCATCACGGGTAAACGCACGGGCTTGTTCTTGTTGTACAGCAAGTACGCCGAGCACCCTTCGCCGATGGATAACTGGGGCGGCCAACATGGCTTTGTAACGGTCTTCGACCACGTGTTCGAGTTTTAAAAATGCGGGGTGGTCGGAAGCATTGGCAATATTGAGCGGTTCTTCACGGCTAGCCGCCAGGCTGATAACCCCTTCACCAAAAGGCACATGAATGGGTTCATTGGATCGAATTTCGAGGCCGTCGGTAGCCGCCAAGGCGAACATTTGCTGCTCGTGGTCGGCTAAATAAACAGTGCAGGAATCTGTTTTTAAGGCCTCTTTTACTTGACGCACCATGGTTTGCAGCGCCAGCTCAAAATCTGGCGCTTGGTTCACCGCTTCTACAATGCGTTGCAGTATTCGGAGCATAGCCTGCCTTTAGTTTTTCTTACTCAACTTTTCTTACTCAACTACTCAAGAACGGCGGCGGCGAGCGGGCCTTTGTCGGCGTTGGAACGGGGCCATAATGACCGCAGAGAACTCTTTCAACACACGACGGTATACTTCCCGTTTAAACGACACAACTTGTCGCACCGGGTACCAGAAACTGACCCAACGCCAGTCATCAAACTCGGGATGCGACGACTGCATAACGTTCACATCTTTTTCATCACATTTTAACCGCAGTAAAAACCATTTCTGCTTTTGACCAATGCAGGTTGGTCTTTGTTCGCGTCGCACTAAGCGTTTTGGTAACCGATAACGGAACCAGTTTCGGCTCGTGTAGATAAGTTCAACTTGTTCGGGTTTTAACCCTACCTCTTCCCAGAGTTCACGGAACATAGCTTGTTCAGGTGTTTCACCGTCATCTATTCCACCTTGTGGAAATTGCCAGCTATGTTGTCCGAATCGACGCGCCCAAAAGACTTGTCCCTGCTCGTTGCAGATAATAATTCCCACATTGGCGCGAAATCCTTCTGCGTCTATCACGCGAGCGCCCTCATAAATTCGACATATTGCTTGGATTTTTCCATAATCGCGGCATGAATGAAAGGATTAATCCGTTTAGACGAGGTAATTGTGCAGCTTAAGCAGCTCTTTGAAAACGCTAGCGCCCTAGCAGGTATGAGCTTTGCCGAATTAGCGGCGCGCCAAGGTATGTCGGTACCCAATGATTTGCGCCGTAACAAAGGTTGGGTGGGTCAGTTGCTGGAAAGTGCTTTAGGTGCAAGTGCGGGTTCGCAAGCGCTACAAGACTTCCCTGAACTTGGGGTGGAACTGAAAACGATTCCGTTAGATGCGCATGGTAAACCACTGGAAACCACCTTTGTGTGCACCACGCCGCTGATCAATATTCACAATTTAACCTGGGAAACCAGTAACGTGCGCAACAAGTTGCAGTGTGTGTTGTGGATTCCAATTGATGGGCGCCGGGACGTTCCGCTGGCAGAACGCACCATTGGCACCGCCTTTTTGTGGCAGCCTAGCGCTGAACAAGAAGCGCAATTACGCGCTGATTGGCAAGAGCATATGGATAAAATTGCACTGGGTGAGATTGACTCAATTAGCGCGCATCAAGGGGAGGTTTTACAATTGCGCCCGAAGGCCGCTAACAGTCGGGTACTGACTGAAGCCATTGGCGCAGACGGGAAAATTATTAAAACCTTGCCACGTGGTTTTTATTTGAAGACGCAATTCACCTGGCAAATCATTTGTGCCACCTTTGGGCTCGAAACGGCGCCAGCGACCCATGACTGATACCCACGAGCGCGAAGTACTGATAAGCCCGCACACCCGCGCCAACGGCGTTGGTTTTAGTGCCCTTGGTGTTGTCATTTTTGCGGTGACCATGTTCATGTGGCTGGTCGAGGCACCAATACCTGCAGCGGCATTCGGATTGCTCTATATTGCCAGCGCAGTTCTTATATTTTTGGGCACCGCGAAGGTGTTTGAACCCGCGGTGAGTATGAAAATTACGCCAGCCACAATTTCTTACCTGCATAGACGCGGCAACTGGCACATTACGTGGGAAAATATCGTGCGTTTTGATATTCCGCGCACCCACCGTGGCCTGGCCATTGAAGAATTACCTTATATCGGCTTTCGATTACATGACATTGAGCCAATATTACATGCTATAACACCGCGTCTTGCGGTATATTTATTAGCTGAGCAACGCCATCTACTGGTGGTGGCTTTGCGTCACGAACGCCCAGAGCTGAAAGATTACTCCACATACTTCGAGGTTCCAGATCGCTATAAAGCTGCATCGGGAAAAGAATACCGAGGTGTACAAGCGATGTTCGCGGTACGATGTCAACACTTTCGCGACATATTAGGTTATGATCTATTCATTCCTGCGGGGGCGCTTGATCGCCCAGCAGATGAGTTCTTGCGCTTCTTGCAGCAATTGCAACAGACAAGATCCTTAACGAATAACGAATAACGAATAACGAGGATTTTAACATGCAGACATTAGGTTGGCGCGAATGGGGGTCATTACCTGATCTTGGTATTAACGCCCTAAAAATGAAAGTAGACACCGGCGCCCGCACCTCGTGTTTGCACGCATTTAAGCTGGAACCCTTTGAAAAAAACGGCGAGAATTGGTTGCGTATTTGGCTACACCCCGAACAACATAGTGATCGGGAGCTCGTCTGTGAATCCAAAATTCATGACCAACGTGAAGTAACCGACTCAGGTGGCCATACCGAGCTTCGGTACGTTATTCTGTCGACATTAACCATTGGCGATTTTTCGCAACCTGTAGAGCTCACGCTTACTAATCGCGACACCATGAAGTTTCGTATGTTACTCGGCCGCCAAGCAATGCGCGGACATTTTATTGTCGACCCTGATAAGTCTTATCTATTCGGCCAGCCAGGAGCTAATGCATGAGAATTGCTATTTTATCGCGTAACCCACGCCTCTATTCAACCCGTCGCTTGGTCGAAGCTGGTGAAGCTCGCGGCCATACCGTGGATGTTCTGGACCCGCTGCGCTGCTACATGAATATCAATGCGCGCGAGTCGTCCATTCATATGAAAGGTAAAGACTTGCCGCCATACGATGCCATCATTCCGCGCATCGGCGCATCGATTACCTTTTTCGGAACGGCCGTATTGCGTCAGTTTGAAATGATTGGCACCTACCCACTGAATGAATCGGTGGCGATTTCACGTAGCCGCGACAAATTGCGTTCCCTGCAGCTGTTAAGCCGCAAAGGCATTGGTCTGCCAACCACAGGTTTTGCCAGCCAGCCGCAAGACATTCCCGACCTGATTGATATGGTTGGCGGTGCCCCGTTAGTGATTAAGTTACTCGAAGGCACCCAAGGTATAGGTGTGGTACTTGCTGAAACGCGCCAAGCAGCAGAAAGTGTTATCGAAGCCTTTATGGGCTTAGAGTCACACATCATGGTGCAGGAATACATCAAAGAAGCTGGCGGTGCCGATATCCGCTGCTTTGTAATTGGCGATAAAGTCATTGCCGCAATGAAACGTCAGGCAAAAGCCGGTGAGTTTCGCTCTAACTTGCATCGCGGCGGTTCAGCCAGCTTGGTGAAGTTGACTCCGGCTGAGCGCGCAACCGCTGTAAAAGCCGCGAAAACGATGGGGTTAAACGTGGCCGGTGTTGATATCTTACGCTCAAATCACGGCCCACTGGTGATGGAAGTTAACTCTTCCCCAGGCCTTGAAGGCATTGAAGGCGCAACCAACAAAGACGTGGCTGATCAAATTATCAGTTTCATTGAAAAAACCGCAAAAGCGCATAAAACCCGCACCAAAGGTAAAGGCTAAGACGATAAAAGCCATGAAGCAAAAAGCATTTCACTTAGCCACCCAGCGCATCATGCCGGGTTCGCGCCATAGCGTTAAAATTCCGGCGGCGCGGCTGTATAACGATACGCCCATGGATTTGCACGCTGAGGTTTTCCATGGCGTGAAATCAGGGCCGACCCTGTTGGTGTGCGCAGCCATTCACGGCGATGAATTAAACGGTATCGAAGTATGCCGACGCCTGATGGGTGAATTGGACCCACTGCAATTAAGCGGCACGGTCATTATCGTGCCCGTTGTTAATGTGTTTGGATTTATCCAACAGTCGCGTTATTTACCTGACCGACGCGACCTGAACCGCTGCTTTCCTGGCTCTGAACGCGGTGCATTGGGTAGTCGTTTAGCGTACCTGTTTAGTGAAACCCTGGTGCAAAACGCCACCCATATTATTGATTTGCATACCGGTGCCATTCACCGTAGCAACCTGCCACAAATTCGCGTCGACACCGACAACGGCGAAGCGCTAAAGATGGCTGAGTCATTTGGTACTCCAGTGATTCTGCACAGCAAAGAACGCGATGGTTCGTTGCGTTCGCTGGCAACTGAATTAGGTATTCCGCTAATTTTGTATGAAGCCGGTGAAGCGTTGCGGTTCGACTATGCCGCAATAAAAGCCGGTGTTATTGGCGTGCAAAATGTCATGAAAAGCCTAAAAATGATGAAAGGTCGCCGTAGCCGCAAAAAAGTTAAACCGGTGGTGGCACATCGCAGCGGCTGGATTCGTAATGAATACGATGGCTTGGTGGTTCCCAAAGTTGAACTTGGGCAAACCATCAACAAAGGGCAAGTGGTTGCGCAAACAGTGAACCCGCACGGGGATGATTTACATGCAATTAAAAGCCCTTATCATGGCATTGTGATTGGTATTAGTAATATTCCGGTCGCCAATGAAGGCGAAGCGCTATTCAATGTGGCGCAGTTTGACGGCGAACAAATTGGCGATGCCAGCGAAAACGTTGATGTATTCGCAGAAACCTATGATCAGAAAACGATATAACTGAAAACTAAACGGAACATAAATTTGAAGCATTTAAGCCCACCATCTCAACTTGTTTTACGCCATCAAGAGCGTTTCGATGACGTTCCGCTATTAGTGGTTAACGCGCCTGAAGCCGAAGTGGCCGAGGCACTGCCGGTGGTCAGCTGCTGGCAATGGCACGCGGGGTTTGCCGAGCGTTGGAAGCAACAAGCGCCAGAGATAGCGCACCATTTTGGTGCACCAGCGCCGGCTGCCGCAGGCGCGCAGGCTGCGCTGGTGTGGCTACCAAAAGAAAAACAACTCACTTGGTATGTACTGGACGCACTGCGTAGTGTTTTGCCACTCGGCGCAACCATCTGGTTAGTGGGTGAAAACCGTGGTGGCATTAAAAGTATTCATAAGCAATTTCCAGAAACGGTTACCTCAGCACAGAAAATGGCCGTGGGTAATCACTCACTACTAATACGCACCACTGTTGCAGAGTGTGCGGCGGAGTTTAGCGTCGACCAACACTTTGCGTATGTCGACTTACCACAACCGGGACAGTCTGAACCTTTGCATCTTGCCAGTTTACCGGGTGTATTTGCGTTTCCAAGTATTGATACCGGCAGTGAAATTCTATTAAAACACCTGCCCCAGTGGCAGAAAGGCCGCCTGCTTGATTTTGCCTGTGGCCATGGTGTGCTTGGTGCATGGCTAAACCGCCAAGCACCTGAACTGGACGTGACATACCTTGATGTCAGCGCCCTTGCGCTAAACGCCACCGAAAAAACACTGCAATTAAATGGCTTAAAGGGCTCCTGCATTGCCAGTGAAGGCCTTCAAGACAACCTGGGACAGTTCGACTATGTGGTGAGTCATCCGCCATTTCATACCGGGTTGGCAACCGACTACGAAATCGGCAAGCAGTTTTTACGTGGCATCCGTAGTCATTTACGTGTAAAAGGCGAGCTATGGCTGGTTGCGAATCGTTTCCTGCCATGGCCAGAGCTTATTGAACACGCATTCGGCCATTGTATCCGGGTTGCACAAGACAACAAATTCGCGGTATATCTTGCGAAACGGGATAGATAACGAGACCGATAGAGCAACGCAATGAACTTAAAAGTCAGTTCCATTAAACGCAGTGTCACCAGTCTGGTCATTTTAATTACCACAATATCGGTGACGCTGGCCTGCCTGGTACTGAGTTACAACTTCATTGCGGACACGCACCACCGTTTGTTACGGCAGTCTGAGCAGGTAAGCCGGTTTATTGCTGAGAATGCCACCTCGTACATGGTGTACAACCAGGCCGAAGCGGCCGAACGCTGGTTGCAATCATTACGGCATTCTCCGCTGATTCAGCATGTTCACTTATATCGCTATGACCCGAGTACCGAAGCGCTTGGTTTCTTTGCCAGTTATTATGCTGAACGCGAAGCACCTATTCCGGTTCGTTTCGACCGTGTGAAGAATATTACTGAGGCACGTTTCGCGACCAATTATGTGGAAAGTGCTGTGCCGCTGTATGTGCAAAACACCTTGCAAGGCTACGTGTATTTGCGCACCTCACGCGCTGCGCTTGATGAAGCCAAGTGGTATGCCGCCGCTATTAGTGGCGTGATTATTACCGCAAGTTTTATTTTGAGCTGGTTGATGTCGTTGTGGTTACGTCGGGTGATCACGCAACCGCTGGATGAAATGGTTGAGAGCATTCAGCAAATTGCGCGCGATAAAAATTACGACCGCACCCTGCATGAATTTGAGCTGCAAGAACTTGACCGCGTTTCGGATGCCTTTAATGCACTTCTGAGCCGTATTCAGCAACACATTCGCCGACAAGAGCAAGCTGAACGTGAGGCCAGTGAGTTAAATGCGGAGCTGGAGCTGCAGGTAAAACAGCGTACGCAAAAACTGTATGAGTCGAACCAAGAGTTGCACCAAGCTTTAGAAACCGCCCACCAATATCAGAGTGAGCTGGTGCAAGCCGAGAAGATGTCCAGCTTGGCAAAACTGGTGTCGGGTGTGGCACATGAAGTTAATACACCGGTAGGCTTAGCCGTAACTTCCACCTCAATTTTGCAGGACAACCTGCAACTATTAAAACAAAAATTCGCGGATAAAAAGCTTACCAGTCAAGAGTTTCAGCGCTATATGTCAGGGTTTGAAGAGAACCTTGCACTGATTAGCCGGAACATCAAGCGCACCGCCGATCTCATCAGTAATTTCAGTAAATTATCGATGGATCAGTTCAGCGACGATGATCGCTCCCTGCACTTGACCAAGTTCTGGGATGAAATTGCGCAAAGCCTTTACAACCGCCACCCTGAACTTACGTCTGTTGAGCTGTCCTGTCAGGTGGCGGATGACCTCATTATCAGCACCCGGCCCGGCCCGTTAAATCAAGTTATTAGTCAGCTGGTTCAAAATGCTTTGCAACATGCTTTCTCGAATACCGCTCATCCAATGATTCGATTCAGCTTCAGTTTTATACCACAGGCTGAAAGTAGCGAGTCAGGTGACTTGCAAATGACCTACGAAGATAACGGCGATGGCATTCCAGATGATTTGATAAAAAGCGTATTCGACCCCTTCGTGACCAGCAAGCGCAGTCACGGTGCCGCTGGATTAGGATTGCACCTGGTTTATAACCTGGTGGTGCAAGTTCTACAGGGGCACATTGAACTTGAAAGCCAGCCGCACCAAGGCACGCGTTTTAAGGTTGTTTTTCCGGTGCGCCGCTTAGTACAATCGAAGTAAACAATTGTAAGAATTGTTGCACGATTTTGCAGCTATATATAAAATCGCATGCTACACTGTCTTTCATTACCAAATTTCAACACATGTTAACGGATTCTCGGAACTGCTTATGAGCGCCAGATTATTAATCGTCGAAGATGAAGTCGTAACACGCAATACCCTTACTCGTTTATTTCAGCAAGAAGGCTATGATGTGTTTGATGCTGCCGATGGCATGCAGATGCAACGCATTATGGCTCGCCAACAAATTGACCTCGTGATCATGGACGTCAACTTGCCAGGCAAGAGCGGTATCGAACTTGCGGAAAAACTCCGTGAAAATGACAATATCGGATTGGTATTCTTAACTGGTCGTGACGCTGAAGAAGACCGTTTGCTGGCACTTGAATTAGGCGCCGATGACTACTTAATTAAGCCGTACAATCCAAAAGAACTTATTATTCGGGTGCGCAACTTATACCGTCGCATCGAAGCACTGAAAAGCCAGCAGAAAAACGTTGGACACGACAGTGTCGTTTATGAGTTTAACGGCTGGCGTTTAGAAAGTGACAGCCGCTGCTTATTTTCGCCAGACGGTAAAATGTTCCGCTTGCCGAAGAGTGAATACCGCGCCATGGAATTGTTCCTGACCAATCCTGGTAAAATTCTTGACCGCGAAACGCTGGTTAAGAAAATGCTCGACCGCGATTTACGTCCGAATGACCGTACAGTTGATGTCGCCATTCGCCGCATTCGCCGTCATTTCGAGGCGCTGCCAGATTCGCCAAACTTAATCACCACCATTCATGGTGAAGGTTACCGGTTTATTGGTGACGTTTCGATTAAGCACTTGGAACAACCGTCACTGAATGCCCCGGGCATGTAACCAGCGACGTAGTTGATGCTGGTGCAATGGTAATTCAATCACCCATTGCTCCAGCAAATCATCTGCATCTTGCCAATGCCACTCTTCCCGCTCTAAACGCTCCATCTGACTTGCCAGCTGTGCTAAGCCAACTGAACGGCACGCGCCTTTTACTTTGTGAGCCTGACGACGGGTATCACCTTCATTTCGTTTGCCAACCAAGTGCTTTAAATGGTCCAGATAACCACCAATATTATCGTTAAATGTGTCGTACATATCGCGTACGCCGTCACTGCCCAATAACTCGTAGTATTGGTTTAATAGTTTTTCATCTAACATCGTGGTTTCCTTATCCATTGTATTCATCCATCTTTTTCGATTCCGTTAATCGAAAAGTTTTGCTTCGGTTCTAAACCCAATCTGGCAAACTACCGTATTAAGGTTAAATCTAGTATACTATCGCCCCCTTTTACTGGGACTAAGTATTTTTAACGTTTGGAGCCGTACAAGCATGCCAACAGCTACACCAACTTTGATGCCAGACATCGCCAATCAAACCCGCGCACAAACCGAGGGGACTCTCGATTGGGTGGGCATGAGTAATATCGAAATGCCGCTGGTTGTCGGTGCTGCCCAAGAGCCGGAGCGTCCAGTTAGCGCACACGTTGACGCGTTTGTGAACTTAACTGACCCAAAAGCGAAAGGCATTCACATGTCCCGCTTATACCTGCTGTTGGAAGATTTATCAAACAATGATGTACTTAGCCATCATTCGCTCAGCAAGCTCTTACATGACTTTATAGATAGTCATGATGGCCTTGCAGATCAAGCTTATGTGAAGTTTAGTTTCGATTATCACTTGCGTCGAAAGTCACTGATCAGCAAAAAGCAGGGTTGGAAAGCCTACCCTGTAACCGTCACAGGGCGTTACGATAACGGTAAGCTGAACCTCGAGCTGGGTGTGGAAGTACCTTATTCCAGCACCTGCCCGTGCTCGGCCGCTTTAGCACGCCAGCTTATTCAAGAAGCGTTCGCCAACCAGTTTGGTACCGACAGCGAAGTTGATGCCGAAATGGTACACCGCTGGTTAGGCACCACCCAAGGTATTGTGGCCACACCACACAGCCAACGCTCCATTGCCCAAGTGAATGTTATTATGGGTGAAGGCGTGTCTGAGCTGCCAATTATTGGCTTAATCGATGCCATCGAAGATGCGTTGAAAACCCCGGTTCAAGCAGCTGTAAAACGTGAAGATGAACAAGAGTTTGCACGTTTGAATGGTCAGAACCTGATGTTCTGTGAAGATGCTGCGCGCCGGTTACAACATGCTTTGAATGTACAGAAGCAGTTTTCAGACTTCTGGATTCGCGTAAATCACTACGAATCTTTGCACGCGCATGATGCTGTAAGTATCACCACCAAAGGCGTGCCTGGCGGCTTCAAAGCTTAACCATTTATCGACCTACTAATCCGGCTGCGGTATACTACGCAGCCGGATTTTTTGTTTTTAAACACGACTAGAACCTTACACGAGAAAGGCATGGAACCTATTGATATCGTTGGTATTGGCAACGCGCTCGTCGATCAAGAATTTGAAGTAACGGACGAATTTTTGCAGCAGCATCAGATTGAAAAAGGGATGATGACGCTGATTGAAGATGCTGACCAAGAGCGGCTTATTGAGCTACTGGCAAAACGTGGTGAGCTCAAGAAACAATCCGGCGGTGGCTCGGCGGCCAACTCACTGGTCGGGTTTGCACAATTTGGTGGAACTGCATTTTATTGCTGCAAAGTGGCTGATGACCAAGCGGGTAAGTTCTATTGTGACGACCTCGAGAAAGTTGGGATTACCACCAATACCGGAAGCCAAAGGCATGAAGGCAAAACCGGTCGTTGTTTAGTTATGGTCACTCCCGACGCTGAACGCACCATGCGCACCTATTTGGGGATTACCGCTGACTTATCGATTGCCGAACTTGATGAAGGCGCGATTGCACGTGCGCAGTATCTGTACATTGAAGGGTATTTAGTCACATCGCACATTGCGCGGCAGGCAATAGCCCGCGCCAAAGAAGTTGCGCGTGCCCACGGTACTAAAATTGCGGTTACCTGCTCTGATCCAGCCATGGTGAAGTACTTCCGTGACGGCATTGATGAAATTTTAGCAGGTGGTGTTGACGTGATGTTCTGTAATGAAGAAGAGGCACGGATCTTAACGGGCACCGACGACGTACAAGAAGCCATGCAACAGTTGCGGCAGCATGCTGACTTAGTTGCTATTACACTGGGTAAAGACGGCGCCTTATTGGGCGACGGCGAACGCCAGGTTGTGGTGCCTGGTGTGCCAGTCAAAGCGGTCGATACCAACGGTGCTGGGGATATGTTCGCCGGCGCCATGATGTATGGTCTAACACGAAACTATTCACTCGCAGCCTGCGGTCTATTAGCTAGCCACGCAGCGGCAGAAGTTGTATCAAATTTCGGGCCACGCTTAGAGTTAAGCCGGCAGCAACAGTTGTTGATTCGTTTACAGCACGAACCAGAATTTAGTTAACAACGAATAACGATTAACGATTTAAGAGGTTTCACATGCAAGATTACAAAGTCGCAGACATTAACTTGGCCGATTGGGGCCGCAAAGAAATTTCTATCGCTGAGTCAGAAATGCCAGCGTTGATGACCATTCGCCGCAAATATGCTGACAGCAAGCCTCTGGCCGGCGCACGCATTATTGGTTGTATTCATATGACCATTCAAACCGCAGTACTGATTGAAACGCTGATTGAACTTGGCGCTGAAGTACGCTGGTCATCATGCAATATCTTTTCAACTCAAGACCACGCAGCGGCGGCAATGGCTGCAGCTGGCGTACCTGTGTTTGCCTGGAAAGGTGAAACCGAAGAAGAATACGAGTGGTGTTTGGAACAAACGTGTCGCAAAGACGGCGAGTTATGGAATGCCAACATGATTTTGGATGACGGCGGCGATTTAACCCTGTTGATCCACGAAAAATATCCACAAATGCTGGATAAAGTGCACGGCATTACCGAAGAAACCACCACGGGTGTGCACCGTCTGCTCGAGATGCTGAAACACGGCACATTGCGCGTGCCAGCCATTAACGTGAACGATTCTGTAACCAAGTCGAAAAACGACAATAAATACGGTTGCCGTCACTCATTAAATGACGCGATTAAGCGCGCAACCGACCACTTACTGTCGGGTAAAAAGGCGCTTGTTGTTGGTTATGGCGACGTAGGTAAAGGTTCTGCAGCCAGCTTGCGTCAAGAAGGCATGATTGTGAAGATTACCGAAGTTGACCCAATCTGTGCCATGCAAGCCTGTATGGATGGCTATGAAGTGGTGTCACCGTTTAAAAATGGTGTGAACACAAACTCAGCTGAAGGCATTAACCGCGATTTGCTGCAGAACACCGATTTGATTGTGACCACCACCGGTAACGTCAACGTCTGCGATAAATACATGTTGGCGGCGTTAAAACCAACGGCTGTTGTGTGTAACATTGGTCACTTCGATAACGAAATTGACACGAAGTTTATGCGCGATAATTGGCGTTGGGACGAAGTGAAGCCGCAAGTGCATAAAATCTACCGCAGCGATGACGACAACGACTACTTGTTGTTGCTTTCGGAAGGTCGCTTAGTCAATCTTGGCAACGCAACCGGTCACCCAAGCCGCATTATGGATGGCTCATTTGCGAACCAAGTATTGGCGCAAATGCACTTGTTCGAAGAGAAGTTTGCTGACTTGCCAGCGGCTGAAAAAACTGCGAAGCTGCGCGTTGAAGTTTTACCGAAGCAGCTTGATGAAGAAGTTGCCCGCTACATGGTGCAAGGCTTTGGTGGTGTAATGACCAAGCTGACGCAGCAGCAAGCGGATTATATTCATGTAGCCGTGGAAGGGCCGTTTAAGTCCGACGACTACCGCTACTAATAATGCAAAAGCGATATTAGCACTTGGATATTAGACATTAGCCCTGATGTTTCGGATTTTTCTAATATCTAATATCTAATATCTAATAACGCACTTGGTTTTTATGATTGAATACAAACAAATGACGGCCGCCGATTACGCGGCCGTCATCGAATTAGGCAACCGTGTTCACGGCGACAACTACCTGACACCTGAGTCCCTGGCCGATTATGACCAGCGTGGGCGTGTGGGTGATGTGAACTTGAATTGGCTGGCATTTGCCGACGGTAAACTGGCCGGTATTCGACTGACTTTTGCCCCAGGAAACTGGGACATTGATGGCCATTGTTGCCCGTCAGAGTGGCCTGTACCCGCTGAACAGATTTGTTACTTTAAATGTGTTGCTGTTGACCCTGACGTGCGTGGTGGCGGTATTGGCCGTGGCTTGTTAGAACGCTCGATTGCTGAAGCTAAGAAGCTTGGCTGTCAGGCGGGATTGGCACACATTTGGATGCAAAGCCCAGACAATGCCGCGTTCGAATACTTCACCCGCTGTGGCGGTGAGCTAATTCGTGAACATGACAAGCGCTGGTATGATTTATCCATCAACGATGGGTACCACTGTCCGGTCTGTGATGGCGTATGTCACTGCACCGCCGGCGAAATGATTTTGAAATTCTAAGCAGCACGAAGTTACCTTTGGAGGCCTGGCATGTACGACCCACTTCACGACCGCAGCCCAGGCCCTAATCAGCCTTACCCCACCAGTTATTGGCACGCCCACAGCGCGCCACAATGGCCTGATTGCGCCACAGCTTTGCCCGAACACGCCGATGTGGTTGTTATTGGTGCCGGCTACACCGGATTAAACGCGGCGCTTGAGCTGGCTGAAACCTATCAGCAAAAGGTGGTTGTCGTTGAAGCCAATCAGCTTGGCTGGGGCTGCTCAAGTCGCAATGCAGGATTCGCCATGCCCGGTACGGGGCGGCTTGGTTATTCAGCATGGAAAAAGCGCTGCGGTGAAGCCGTAGCACAAGGCATTCAAGCTGAATACCAACAAGCGTTTGCGCGCTTAGAACGTCATTTAAACGCATGCCCGGAACAACTGCAGGTGCAACGCGGCGGCTACTTAAAGATTGCCCACCGCCAAGGCGCTGTCGCGGAATTAAACCAACAATACCACGCGCTATGCCACTATGAACCAGCCACACGCTGGCTGGACCGCGACGCCATTCAGGCGCGCGTGAAAAGCCCACAGGCGTTTGCTGCAATTCACTTTCCGCAGAGCTTCGGTGTGAACCCGTTATTGCTGTTAGCGAGCGTTGCGCGTCAAGCTGCTCAAGCCGGTGCGACGTTAGTTGAACATGCACCGGTGCAAAATTGGCAAACGCTCGCAAATGGCGTGCACCAGCTCACCACCGCCAGAGGTGTGATTCAAGCCAAGAAAGTAATTATCGCTACCAATGGCTACACCCCAAATCATTTACACCCCAGTATTCATGGGCGCAGCTTGCCCGTACTCTCTAGTGTGTTGGTTACGCGCAAATTGACCGACGCCGAACGTGCTGCCATTGGCGTACAACCGCATGAGCTGGTTATGGATACGCGCACGCTGAAGTATTATTTCAGGTTACTCCCTGATGGACGCATGCTTTTTGGTGGGCGTGGTGCCATTCGAGGGCGTGATGCTGAAAAGCAGCGCTATACACAACATCTGTTGGCTGCCATGGCACAAACGTTCCCAGCGCTCACTGCACTTAGCAAAGAGCCACCGGCCTACCGTTGGAGTGGTTGGGTAGCTGTTGCATTGGATGATTACCCACGTATCTACAGCCCAGCTGAGGGTGTTTATACCAGTATGGGCTATTGCGGTGCAGGTGTAACCTTTACACAGTTGGCTGGCCAGCGCGTTGCGCAACTGGCCATGGGTGAGAAAATGCCGGATTTACCGTTTTATCAGTCACCGTTACCAAAGTTTCCACTGCCGCAGCTGCGGCGCCTCGGCCAATGGCTGTACTATCAAATTCAAAGTCGCGTTAACTAATATCTAATATCTAATATCTAATATCTAATAACGCCTTTGCTCTACAACCCGAATACGACTTTCTCGCTGGCGAGCATCCGTCCGATATAGCGAATAATCAACAAGCTTAAAAGCGCTGTCACGCCTGCACTAATAAAAATCGGCAACCACTGCAAGCTATCGCCTTTTATAATATCCAATAGTGCTTGATGCTGGCCCGTTAATGGCAAGTAATAGAGTATTGGGTTTTTAAGGCGCGCGAACTCCACGCCGAATACCGCTAACATGGGCAGCATCAGCAAAAACGAAATATAGGTTTGCGCTTCTTTAAAACTTTTGGCGCGGAAGCTGACAAATAGCTGTAATGCGGTCGCAAACAAAGCAAGCGGTGCCAGCATTAAGACAATTAACAGCATCATGGTCCAGTCCAGCGTCAAACTAATACCAATATTATGCAGCGGTAAAAAGCGGAAAATAATTGGAATCAACACCACGCTGAGTGCCCCACCAAACATCGCGAAACAACTCGCGGCAAGGGCTTTTCCCAACACCAATTGATGCGAACTGAGCGGTTGTGACAACAGCAGTTCAAGCGAATTGCGTTCACGCTCACCAGCACTGATATCAATGGCCACGTTCATACCCGAGAAGAACACCGACAATAGAATAAAGATCAGCACACTGCCCATTAATATGGCCGAGCGGGAGCCTTTCGTGGCGGTGTCATGTTTCACGAGATCAATCGGCTGAACCACGCGTGGGTCTAGGCCGCGCATTTGCATGCGAATAAAGGCTATTTGATTGCTATAGCCCTCAATGGCACGTTCAATACGACGCAAGTCACCGGTCTGCTTGGTGGCACTGAAGTCAGCCGTTAAAGTAACCGGTGCCGGTTTAGCGAGTGCGATATCTTCAGCCCAGCTTTCACCAATCGCAAGTACGATAGGTTGACGCCCTGCAGGCCACGGTTTATCACGCTCCACAATCCCATTACTGTTTAAATGCTCAACCAAAGCAGGTGCATGTTCCGCGCCGGTGATATCTATCTCAACATCACTCGGGTCAGTGAGTTGGCTGATCATGACGTAAAACGCCACAGCCATCAGCAATGGACCAAAAAATGCATAGGACATAGCCGCCATAACGGAGCGCTTGTCACGAATCGCATCACGAAGTTCTTTTCGCCAAACAATCCGGATTGGATTGCGAACTAAATTACTCATGCTGCGATACCCTCATCTGTTCCTATGATTTTCACAAACGCTTCTTCCAATGCGGTTTCGCCGGTTTGCGCACAAAGCTCTTCGGTGGTGCCTTGCGCTGCGACTTTCCCCTTCGCGACGACAACAACCTGGTCGCACAATGCGGCAACTTCTTGCATGACGTGACTCGAAAATAGAATACTGGTGCCTTGCCCGCGCAGTTCGCGCAGTAGTTCGCGTAAAATACGCGTGCTCATCACATCCAGCCCACGGCTTGGCTCATCAAGAATCAAATGTTTAGGGCTATGTACAATGGCCTGCGCTAAAGCAACCTTCATCCGTTGCCCTTGCGAAAAGCCTGTTGCCTTGCGGTCGGCAATGGCTAACATGTCGAGACGTTCTAGCGCTTGCTGCACCGCAGCTTCCCCGGCTTGCTTTTCTAAACCGTGCAAAGCGGCAAAATAAGCCACTTGCTCACGCGCTGTCAGACGCTCATATAAACCAAATTTATCCGGAAAAATACCGATATTGCGACGCGCTTCCAGCGGCTGTTTACTGGCATCAATGCCGTCGATCAGTGCATGACCGCTGTCTGCCTTTAACAGCCCATAAATAGTGCGTAGGCAGGTTGTTTTACCGGCTCCATTGGGGCCCAGCAGACCCGTTATTTGCCCTTCGGGTGCTGTAAACGTCAAACCATCGAGAGCCACTACTTCGCCAAATTGTTTGCGTAGTCCAGTTACTTCAATCATTGCGGCCTCCTATAGTCCTTTACCGTTTGCATTCAACACGAAAGGTGCCGGCTTTTGATTTTTTAAGCAGCTGTCATCCAGTGCCTGCGCATCGAGCGATTCAATAAATTGCCCCACAAGTTTATTGGCACAAGTATGGCCGGCAATTGTATGTGAGCCATTTGGCGCAATTAAATGCCGGCTGTTACTCAGCGATTGCGCTGCCAAAGCGCCCCACGTTGGCGGGGTAACTGGGTCAAGGCGACCAGACAACAGTAGTGTCGGAATGTCGCTGTAAACCGGTTCGAACCAGGCTTCAGGGCGCGGCGCCTGTGGCCATACCGAACACATTTCAATAAATGCATCGGCTGTACGACTGCCGATAAAGCTGTTGTTGCCGTCTTCGGCCAGCAACCGCTCGGTTGCTCGCGGAAGGTCCTCGCTACACAGTACCGATAGGGTTAAACCCATATACATTTCAGACTGTGACATTGCGCTACCTAACAACCCCACCAAAGGCGTGTAGTTACCGAGCCCGGTCTGCTGAATCACGTACGGCAACATTTGTCGTGTTGTTGGATGGTACAGCCCAACGCGCATTACTGACGTAAACCGGCCAGCAGTAATCAGAATTTCGGTATCTTCGTTACTGAGGGGATCGGCCACAGTCAACGGCACTGGCTGGCTTTCCAATGAAGCCAAAGTGTTGGCGTAGGTTTGTTCTAAATTGGGAAATGTTGCGGTGCAGGCTTTAGATTCCGCGCATTGTTCCAGCAGCAATTCAAACGATTGTGCACCGTGGCGACCAAATGGCCCCACCACGACTTCCGGGGGAGCAACCGCATCTAATACCGCTGCGCGCACTGAGTTAGGCGCTTCACGCATGTACACCAAGCCTGCCCGAGTACCGTACGAACCACCATATAAATTAACTTGGCTGTAGCCTAAATGTTCACGAACAGCCTCAAAATCGCGAATTGCATTCACCGTGTGATACTGGGTTAAATCTTCTTCGCTAAACTGTGCAAGACACTCGCCCGCAATGCGATCGAGCTGCATGTCGTCATCGGCTTTAACAAGCTCATCAACATGGTTGAGTTCGCAACTGAGTGGATGTGATTTGCCGGTGCCGCGTTGATCGATTAACAGGATGTCGCGCTGCTTGCGAACGTCACTGAACATACGATTGATCATTGCCGCCAACTCAGTTGCTGCCTGGCCTGGCCCGCCTGCTAAGATAAGCAGCGGATCAGCTTTTTTACTCTCGCTAACCGCAGGTAGCACAGCATAATTAATGGTAATTTGACGACCTTCCGGCTGGTCGTAATTTTCAGGAACCGCAAGCTCGCCGCAGAGTACCTGCTCGCTGATATTCTTTAGATAGCATGAAGCTAATGGCGCTTGTGATGCATTTGTTGCTGGTGTTTCATCGGCATTTGCGACATTGACGCAAGCTAACGAAGCCAACAGTGTTCCTATTACAGATATTCCCTTAATTCCCATGATTTGTTATCCAGTTGTAACAATTGCGGTTAGTTTAGCGCGCGAGGTTGTGCAAAGGAAAGCAACAAACTGTAAATGTTTATTTTTTTGGTTATTGTTGTGGCGCAGTACTTTCAAAGCGCTCACGCAACACCGTGTTTATCGGATGATTATAAGGAAGTTTCTGAGCCCAGCTCAAATCACCTGCTTGTTGCAGGTCAGCATGCAATACGCTGTGCACAATAAACAGACCAATTTCTGTTGACCCATGCCGCTCGGCAAATTGAATCATGGTTTCGTTGTTACAACGAATGCGGGGGTAGATATCACGGATACGGAGGCGATGCTCACGGAGTTTATTGCGAAATGCGTTGGAATCATTGGTGAACACATGGCTACAAAACAGCAACGCTAAATCATCGCCAAATGAGTTCATACTCACTTGAGCGGACGCTGGGCTGTTAAATACCCCGATTAATACGCATGATAATGTGAGCAACCGCAGTCGACTCGCTGAACCAACCATAACTAAACATCGCTTTATTTTTATTCTGTTTAGCATGGTAAACAGCTGTTACAACGCATGCAACGGAATAATTTGTTAACGATATTCAGTTTCTAACAGCTTATTTACACTTTGTCGGAGGTATAAGCCGGTTCAAAGACGGCGGTAAACTTCTGTTACAAATGCATACGGGTTGTTGGAATCAGCCGGGTATTCAACAGACTCCATCAATTCCCATTCAGCGGCAGCCTGATAGTCAGGAAAAAACGTGTCGCCTTCAGTTTCGAGTTGAATTTGGGTTAAGTACAAACGGTCAGCATGCGGTAGAAATTCGGCGTAAACATGTCCGCCACCAATCACCATCAATTCGTCGGTGTGACCCGCTGCGCGAACCGCTAATTGTGGGCTGTTCACCCAAATAACGCCCTGCTCGTCGGTGTACGGTTGCTGGTGTTTGCGGCTAAGAACAATATTGGTGCGCCCGGGTAACGGGCGCCCGATAGATTCATAGGTTGTGCGCCCCATAACCACCGGTTTACCAAGGGTAATCCGCTTGAAATGTTGCAGCTCGGCAGGAAGGTGCCATGGCATTTTGCCATCTTTACCGATAACGCGATTCGCAGCCATCGCCGCTACCAAAGCAATATGCATGTACGAACCTCCGTTATTCGTTAGTCGTTAATCGTTGTTGGTTGTTCGCTTTAACGACCAACCAATAACGCATTTTTTATTTCTGGTAGATCACTTCGACGTCGTGATCGTCGTCGTCATAATCATCATCGTCATCTTCGTCGTCTTGCGCAAAGGCTTCAAGTTGCTCTTTGTGGTAATCGTCCCACTTGAATTCAACGCTGGCTTTGGCTTCCGCTTCCATTTCTTCTGGCGTTGGCTTCGGCAAGGTTTCAAGGTAATTGACGATTTCCTTGCATAACGAATCAGTGTTGATCTTCGATAGACCCGATATCTGATACACCGGACCGTCCCAATCAAGTGCTTCTTTTACGCGCTCAATGCCTTCAGCGATTTCTTCTTCGCTGAGCAAGTCAACTTTGTTAACCACCAACCAACGCGGTTTCGCGGCTAAAGCTGGGCTGTATTTTTCCAGCTCATTCACAATTTTGACCGCTTGTTTAGCTGGGTCTGATTCATCATACGGTGCTAAATCAACAAGATGCAACAATAAGCGGCAGCGCTCAAGGTGCTTCAAAAAGCGAATGCCTAAACCGGCACCTTCTGCAGCGCCTTCAATCAGGCCTGGAATATCTGCGATAACAAAGGTTGCATGCGGCACTGGACGCACAACACCAAGGTTTGGCACCAAGGTAGTGAACGGGTAGTCGGCAACTTTCGGTTTCGCCGCAGAAACTGAGCGAATAAAGGTTGATTTGCCTGCGTTTGGCATACCGAGCAAACCGACGTCTGCAAGCAGCATCAGTTCAAGCTTCAGGTTGCGAATTTCGCCTGGGGTGCCCATGGTTTTTTGACGCGGTGCACGGTTGGTCGAGCTTTTGAAGCGCGCGTTACCGAGGCCGTGGAAACCACCTTTGGCCACCATGCGACGCAAACCGTGACGGGTTAAGTCACCCAGTACTTCACCTGTTTCTTCATCGGTAGCACGTGTGCCCACAGGTACTTTTAGTATCAAATCTGAGCCGCGTTTGCCGGTACAGTTCTTGCCGTGACCGTTTTCGCCACGCTGCGCACGGTGAAAACGCTCAAAGCGATAATCAATGAGTGTGTTCAGGTTCTCATCGGCTTCTAGATAAACGTCGCCGCCATCGCCACCGTCACCGCCATCGGGACCGCCCTTGGGGATATATTTTTCACGTCGGAAACTTACGACACCGTTACCGCCGTCGCCTGCTTCTACGCGAATTCCGACTTCATCTACAAACTTCATGATTTTACCTACTTGCTTACATGAAAAAACCCCGCCACTCCGGACGGGGTTTCTTATTTCTGCGCTAGCGTTCTAACTGAAATTATTCAGTAACGATGCTAACAAATTTGCGGTTTTTAGGACCTTTCTCCGCAAAAGAAACTTTACCGTCGCTAAGCGCGAACAAAGTGTGGTCACGACCAATACCAACGTTATCACCAGCGTGGAACTTAGTACCGCGTTGACGAACGATGATGCTACCAGCTAATACTGATTCGCCACCGAAACGTTTTACACCCAGACGTTTACTTTCTGAGTCACGACCGTTACGAGTTGAGCCTGCGGCTTTTTTATGTGCCATGTGTCGTTACTCCTTCAATTAACCGTTAATGCCAGTGATTTTCACTTCAGTGAACCACTGACGATGACCTTGGCGCTTCATATGGTGCTTACGACGACGGAACTTGATAATGTTCACTTTGTCGCCACGACCGTGGTTGATAACTTCCGCCTTGATAGATCCACCAGAAACAAAGGGCGCGCCGATTTTAACGTCGTCACCGTTCGATAGCATTAACACTTGATCGAACTCAACCACATCACCAGTGGCCGCTTCCAGTTTTTCCAGGCGGACGATTTGGCCTTCAGATACACGGTGTTGCTTACCGCCACTTTGGAATACTGCGTACATGTCTTTCTCCGATTTCCCCGAAGGGTCTTTATTTGAATTAAATTCAGGGCGCGAATTGTACATAAACTCGCTGCGCGAGTAAAGAGTGTTATTCGTTATTCGTTACGCGATTCTATCAACGGCGATGGCAGCGAGAGCGTGCAGGGCTTCGCGGTGAGGCGAATCCGGCAGGTGCGCTAACTGCTGCTGCGCCAATTCTGCTTCTTTTAACGCGCGATTACGTGTGTAATCGAGTGCGCCAGTACGCTGCATGGCCGCTAAAATAGTTTGCAGTTGGTCACGGCCGTCGCCTTGTTCTATCGCTAAGCGAATGCGTGCAGCCTCTTCATCATTGCCGTGCCACATGGCATACAGCAACGGCAAGGTTGGCTTGCCCTCGGCTAAGTCGTCGCCAGCTTGCTTGCCCATGGTTTCGCTGTCAGCGGTGTAGTCGAGTAAGTCATCGACCAACTGAAACGCAGTGCCCAAATGACGCCCGTAAGCAGCCAGAGCTTCTTCAACTGCTGCGGGTTTATCCGCCAGCACCGCACCTAATTGGGTCGCAGCCTCAAATAACTTGCCGGTTTTCCCGTAAATGACTTCAAAGTAGCTTTTTTCGGTGGTGTCCGGGTCGTTGCAATTCATCAGCTGCAACACTTCGCCTTCAGAAATGATGTTGGTGGCATCGGCCAAAATCTTCATCACCTTCATCGAGTTCAGGGTAACCATTAATTGAAACGCGCGGGTGTACAAAAAATCACCCACCAATACGCTAGCTTCGTTACCAAACACGGCGTTGGCTGTTTCCTGGCCGCGCCGCAATTCAGAAGCATCCACCACGTCGTCATGCAACAACGTTGCGGTATGAATAAATTCAATGATGGTTGCCAAGGTCAAATGCCCCTGCCCTTGGTAACCGGCTGCTCGTGCGGCAGTTACTGCCAACAGAGGGCGCAAACGCTTGCCACCGCTGTTAACAATGTACAAACCGAGCTGATTAATTAAAGCAACGTCTGACTGTAATTCAGCGCCAATTAATCGATTTACGCCTGACATATCGTCGGCCATCAACGCATTGATTTCTGATAACTTCATAGCTTCAGTGCAACAGTTAAATTAAGCCAAAGATTGTACACGACTTTCGGTTTTTGGCACAGAAAAAAGGCAGGCGATTAGGCCTGCCTTCTATTCTTTTTATCGCAACGCATCAAAATTTGTATTGCGCCCGAACGTAGTAGAAACCGCCGTTTACTCCCATCGGCGAGGTCGGTGGGTATTGAGACCCGACTACCGCGCGACCGAATGGGTTTTCATCGGGACGGTTATCAAACACGTTTTTGCCGCCTAAGGCTGCGGTAAAGTTTTGACTGAAGTCATAGGCGAACTCAAGATCTACGGTGGTTTCGGCACCAGGGTAGATATCTAAGCCGCCGCCCGCGTCAACATGGTCCTCATAGTATTTACCGTAGTAGTTCAGGCGCAGCAAGGTGCGCGTGTCGCCTTTACGGTAATTCGCTGTGACAGTCGAACGATGCTCTGGCAAGTTATCTTCAAGCATCTGCACTTTGGCCAAGTTGATGTTTTGCGGGTTAAATGAATCAACTTTGGTGTCAGTCCAGTTGTACGCCAAGGTGTACTTCATTTCACCTTCCCACAAGTCGTGGCCGTAGTTAGCAACAACATCGATACCTTGCGTGGTGGTATCAAAGTCGTTGGTAAAGTACACCACACTGCTATAGCTTGATGCATCACGCACGCCTTGCGCGATTAAAGCGTCGATGTCTTCCTGCGTTAGTGGAATCGCTGAGGTACGGCTTAAGCGGTCGGTCACTTCAATGTTGAAGTAATCCACTGTCAGGTAGAGTCCACTTTCAAATTCACCAACAATACCGAAGCTATAAGCCACTGACTCTTCAGGCTCAAGTGGCTTACCGCCTTTGAGTGCAGCAATTGGATTGGTTGGTGGCAGTAATGCTTGGTCTTGCAACGCATCGCCGACAAAGGCCGTGGTAACGTTAATGACGTTACTTTGCCCTACCGTTGGAGCCTTGAAGCCGGTACTCGCAGCAGCACGAACAGCCCAATCTGAGCTCAACTGCCAACGCGCCGATAATTTACCATTGGCGGTAGAACCAAAATCGCTGAAGTCTTCAAAGCGAACTGCAGCGCCCACCATAAAGTCAGCAGTTAGATAGGTTTCAACGTCGGCATACCACGCCCAGTTTCCGCGACTCCATTCGCCGGCCGCTTCAGGTTTAATACCCGGGAAGCCATTCGAGCCAATGCCAAACCCTTGCTCGGTTAATGGCCCGATTGCAAATGAAGCTGGGTCACCAACTTCTTGCTTGAAGGTTTCGCGGCGGTATTCAATACCGGTCGCAAAATTAACCAAGTCGTAGAAGCCATCTACCTGAAAGCCTTTACTGAAATCTAAGTTAAAGTTCTTTTCTAACTGACTGGCTGCACCTGGGCTGAATTCAAACGGTGTGTTTGGCCCCAACGACGGGTTGACCGTATTGAACAGTAGGTATTCCACGTGTGAATAACCAACACCAACAGATACATCATAGGCCCAATCGTTGCCTACAAAACCATTGGTACCGGCTACAAAAGATGCATCGGTGACTATGCCGCCAAACCGCGGGGTAAAGCCGCCAGGAAATAGCTCATTAAATGCAAAGCAGTTAGCACCAAGTGGCGTGCTGTTGTTGGCAATTAATTGATACTCTGGCGAGTCCAATACGTTATCGCCAACGGGTACCTCTGGGCACGAAAGCCCTTGGTCCACACCATCTAAGTCGCCGACCAAGAGCAATTGCTCATCTTGGTCATTGAAGCCACCGAAAAACACACCATCGCGGTTGTGCGGATGGCGATAGTAAAAACCGCCTTCAATTTCACGTTCCGCATAATTAGCGAACAAATAGGCCTCACGGTTCTTGCCCAAATCCAGACCAAAGTTAGCAAGTGCTTTGAAGTCATATTTGATTTCTGGTGTACCCCAAATTTGGGCCGGGTTTGCGACAAAAGTATTGCCCGCATCGATTAATGCTGCAGCGTCGTCACGTTGCACCGTACGACTGGTTGCATCTGCCTCGCGGTATTCCGCACTAAAGTTGGCAAAACCGCGCTCACTCAGCTCAAAACCAACGTTACCACTGACTTGAATGGTGTCGCCGTCACCCTCTGCGGTGGAGCCATAACGCGCTTCCAACATACCGCCCTCAGATGCATCTTTTAGTACAAAGTTGACCACACCGGCAATGGCATCGGAACCGTATTGTGCCGCGGCCCCATCACGCAGAACTTCAATTTGCTTCAATGCGGATGCCGGAATATTGGAAATATCGGGGCCCTGTGCGCCATCAGATAATCCACCACCAAGGAAGGTTATTACCGCGCTGCGGTGGCGACGTTTACCGTTAACCAGCACCAACGTATGGTCAGAAGCCAAACCACGTAAGTTGGCTGGACGAACCAGCGTTGACGCATCATTGATGGGTTGGTCGTTAACATTGAATGACGGTACCACCGTGCTCACCATATTGAGCATGTCCGTTGAGCCTTGGTCGGTTAGTTCATCGGCCCCGATAATATCTAAAGGTACTGCTGAATCACCAACTGAGCGTGGTGCTGACCGCGTACCTACTACCGCAATGCGTTCATCCGCCCGTGTTTCTGGCTGCTCCGATTCGGCCCCAGCCTCTTGCGCCATGCCAAGCGTTGGTAAGCATGCAAAAATAGCACAAGCTATAAGCGTAAGCCTTACACCATGGCCGCTTGAGGCTCCTTTTTTATTGACAGACTTTGTCATAAATTTCTCCCTGATCTTGTTGTTGTTCTGGGTTGTTCTCAATTGTTTTGTGTTGTATCGCGAATGCGCATAGCACTAAAGTACTATGGGCTGTATTAAATATCGCCAATTGTTCAGATTTTACAAGGGGGAATGTGTTAAATTAGACAAAAGTCTATGAGGATGCTCGGGGCGTTGCCGCTAGTGCTAAACCGCACAAAGCACCGCCGATATGCGCAAATACGGCGACGGCATCGCCAGTTGCGGGTTGATTTAGATCAAAAATGATTTTTATCACCAGTGCTGCCAGCACCACCATGCCTATCCATTGCTTGGCCAGAGCATCTTTGAGTGCTGCGTAGGCAAATAGCCCGTAGAGCGTGCCTGAAAAGCCGGCATAAACTTCATAGCTGGGGGCGCCCAGCAACTGTCCGGCGCTGCTCGCGAGTAAGATGGGTAGAGTCACCCACCAGTGCTTTGTGTCTTTTAATTGCTCAGGGAACAGCAACCAGCCAATCCAGACGCCGGTAACATTGAACCAAAGGTGGGGTTGGTCATGATGCATCAACTGACCGGTGATGATTTGCCACCACGCGCCGTCGATAACTCGGGGGTAACGCATCAGTAGTGCGTCATGCCATGGCATCAGCAGGTAGTAGAAACACAAAAGCAGAGTGCTTATCACAAGGGGTGGTAAGACACTCTGCTTTGGCATGATTCAGCCTTTTCGGTTAAAGGCTTATTTAACGAAGTCTAAGCCAGCTTGGATATCAGCTTTCAAACCGCCCAACATGTCAGCTTTTGCTTTTTCTTCGTAAGCGCTCAGTTTGCCGTATGGCAGAATTTCTTCAATACCATTTTTGCCCAAACGCACTGGGTGTGCGAAGAACAAAGCGTCTTTGCCGTCTGTTTCAACGTAGGTGCATTCAACAACGCTGTTGTCACCTTCCATTGCTTTAACCAACGATAAACAGAAGCGCGCTGCTGCCTGACCCATTGAAAGGGTTGCAGAGCCGCCGCCAGCTTTTGCTTCAACAACTTCGGTGCCAGCATTTTGAATACGCTTGGTTAGCGCTTCAATTTGCTCGTCTGAGAAGCTTAAACCGGTTTGTGACAGCAATGGCAAAATAGTAGTACCGCTGTGGCCGCCAATAACTGGAACGGTTACTTCAGCTGGGTTTTTGCCATGAATTTCTGCCACAAATGTTTCAGCACGAATCACGTCCAGGGTGGTCACGCCGAACAATTTGTTTTTGTCGTAAACGCCTTTTTTCTCAAGTACTTTCTTGGCGATAGCAACTGTGGTGTTCACCGGGTTGGTAATAATACCCACACAAGCTTTCGGGCAGTTATCAGCAATTGCTTCAACCAAGTTCGCAACGATGCCTGCGTTGATGTTGAACAAGTCTGAACGGTCCATGCCTGGCTTGCGTGGTACGCCCGCAGGAATCAACACGATGTCGGCACCAACTAAAGCTGACGCTAAGTCGTCTTTACCATAACCAGCAACAGATACCGCAGTAGGGATGTGGCTCAGATCAACAGCAACACCAGGTACTACAGGCGCTACGTCGTATAACGCCAATTCAGAACCAGCAGGTAATTGGGTTTTCAAAAGTAATGATAATGCTTGGCCGATACCGCCAGCAGCACCTAAAACTGCAACTTTCATCTCAGACTCCATCCATTTGTGTGGGGATATTTTAGGGCGAAAACTTTACTCCTTTTTCGGCCAAATTACAACCAAGCAGCTGCTGCGTAAGTGCTCGGAAACACTTGCGTTACGGTGCTGGCTGTATATGATTGAGGATTAATTTGATGCGTTGATTGAGCCAAACTTATGCCAAACAAAAAGCCAGACGACATGATTGAAGCCTTTAAGGCGTTGCTAAAAGAAGAACGTTACGGTTCGCAAGGCGACATTGTCGATGCCCTTAAAGAACAAGGCTTTGCCAATATTAGTCAGTCAAAGGTTTCGCGTTTATTAAGCAAGTATGGGGCAGTACGAACCCGCAATGCGCGGCAAGAAATGGTGTACTGCCTGCCCGCAGAATTGGGCATTCCAAGCACCCGCGCACCATTAACCCAGCTTGTTTTGGATATACAACACAATGATGTGATGGTGATTATTCGTACTACGCCGGGGGCAGCCCAGTTAATTGCTCGCTTGCTTGATTCGGTCGGCAAACAAGAAGGTGTGCTGGGCACAATTGCTGGCGATGATACAATTTTCATTGCACCGCTGAAGGTGTCAGAGATTGATTTCACACTGCAGAATGTCAAAAAACTCTTCGAAGGGCAACCACGATATTAGATATTAGATATTAGATATTAGATATTAGATATTAGATATTAGATATGATGTAACAGTGTTTTTCTAATATCAAATATCTAACGACTAATATCGCTTTTGCTTTTCAAAAAATCGATTGAAGGGGCGAAGAAGGCCGCGTTACTTACAGCTTCAATGTAATCCAGCAACGGATCATAATCGCCCTGCTCGTCTGCAATGTAACGATTTTTAAGCCAATGGATAACGTGCTGCGGCTTTCCAGTCATATACATACCCAGCAGCCCTTGTTCACGTAAATTACCCCACGGCATATTCTGGCGCAATAATTCCAAGGGTTGTTCCTTGGCGTCTACCAAACGTGCTTTTTGGGTATGGGTAACCATACTTAATACCGCTTCGCTGATCCGCTCGCCGGTAACTTTTTTACGCCCTATCACGTGTTCTTGAATTTCGGTGCTTAATTGTTCCCAGCGCCGCAGGTCATAACGAAAGCGCTGACTGAATATGTAGCTGCCGCCTTTAAAAACTGGGTCATCATTGACTAAGGCGATTTCACGACGGCGCATGCCACGCGGATTATCCGGTGCATCAATAAAGCCGAGCAAATCGCGCCCGTCCATAAAGCGGAACGTGTTGATTTGATCGATCAGTTCAACGTCGTGCCCCAGCCACTCCATCAAGGTGCGCGCGGCCTGAAAATTTACATCGAAGCGATCAGAACGCACACAGAGCATCAAATCGACTGACTCGCGCGGGGCTTGGCGGTCACCATCGTTCAAATCTGGGAAGCCGGTAAGTTGCAGCGGCCGTGACTCTGGGTACACCACGTCCCAATAGTCGCTGCCAATGGCAATGTAGCCATTGAGCATGGCTTCTGAGAAGCGTAGGTCTAAGTCTTCAAGCAACTGAGGAACTCTGGCGAGTTTACGGCGCACATGAGCCACGTCATCTGTCATGACATTCAACAACAAGGTCACCCCGTGTAAATTGGGTTCCGCGTATATCCCTGTCTGTGCGTGCGTCATAGATTCCTCGTAGATTCCTCGCCAAATACTGCGTGTCGGTCGCATCGTGCTTGTAGCGCCATGCGCGTTTGTGCGATAGATTGGTTTTCTTTCATGATGGTTTTTACCATATTTTGACACTGATGTAGATTATAAAGTCTAGCAAACTCATGTCATAGGTTAATATGTAACTGTTTGAATCAATTGCCGGAGATATCATGCGTTCAGGAACACCCGCACAGTCCAACACCAAAACTCTGTTTAAAACCAGCTTAGCAGCGACAGCCATTGCCCTGCTGCTTAGCGGTTGCGCCAGCACGCAAGAAACCGCGTCACAGGCCAATGCAGCTGCCACTCAGCAAGCGGCCGAGAGTGCCGATAGCCGATACAGTGAACTGGCTGACGGCATTTTTGAACAACTGCAAGCACAGGGCTCTCAGCAAGGTAATCAATTGCCCGATATGTCTGCCGCTGCCCTTGCCGAGCGCGCCGAGGAACAGAAAGTTTGGTTAGCCCAGTTGCAACAGGTGGACGTGTCTGCACTGTCACGACAAAATCAAATCAACCACCGCATGCTGACCTACCGGTTACAAAACTTAGTGGATGGCTACACCTACAAAGAACATTATATGCCGCTAAACGCTGAAGGTGGCTTTCATAGTAACCTTGGCTTCATGGTGCGTAACGCCAGCTTTCGGAGCTTTGACGATTATCAGAATTATTTAGAACGGTTACGTTCGGTTCCGCGCTACATGGTTCAGCAAACCGCTTGGTTGCAAGCTGCTTTAGCAGAAGGCTACACCCAACCGAAAGCTGCCATGCAAGGGTTTGAAGAAAGTATTGCGGCATATATTGTACAGGCGCCTGAAGATAGTTTGTTTTTTGAACCTTTTACCGGCAAAAAACCAATTTTTGTAACCGCAACGCAATGGGTTCAACTGCAACAAGAAGCGGCAACGATTATTGATGAGCAGGTATTGCCAGCTTACCAAAGTTACTTTGACTTCATGGTGATGGATTACCTGCCAAACAGTCGCGACAGTGTGGGCGCCAGCGAATTACCTGATGGCCGCGATTATTATCAAAACCGTATTAAACATTTCACCACGCTTGATTTAACGCCCGAAGAAATTCACCAACGCGGTTTGGACGAAGTTAAACGTATTCGCAATGAAATGGCGATAGTTATTGAACAAACCGGTTTTAAAGGTAGCTTTGAAGAATTCACCAACTTCTTGCGCACAGACCCGCAGTTTTACCCAGAAACCGCAGAAGAGTTGTTAAAAGAAGCCGCGTACATTGCCAAGAAAGCCGACGGCGAACTCCCGAAGTTTTTCAAAACACTTCCGCGTCAGCCTTATGGAGTGGCTCCGGTACCCGCTGAAATTGCGCCGAAATACACCACTGGGCGTTATGCTGGCAGCAACCGCGACGACCGTGCTGGCTTTTACTGGGTTAACACCTACGCGCTTGACCGCCGCCCGCTCTATCAGATGGAAGCGCTGACCCTGCATGAAGCTGCGCCGGGCCATCACTTGCAAGGGGCGTTAGCGCGCGAAATGTCAGACTTACCGGATTACCGTCGTTACACCTATATTTCTGCCTTCGGTGAAGGTTGGGGCTTGTATGCGGAGTGGCTTGGTAAAGAAATGGGCTTCTATCAGGATCCATACAGTGACTTTGGCCGTTTAAGCTACGAAATGTGGCGCGCAGCGCGGTTAGTGGTCGACACAGGTATGCATGCAATGGGCTGGAGCCGTCAGCAAGCGATGGACTTTATGGCCTCCAATACGGCGTTGAGTTTGCACAATGTGAAAACGGAAATTGACCGTTATATTACCTGGCCTGGCCAAGCACTGTCGTACAAGTTGGGTGAAATGCTGATACGTCAGTTGCGCACCGAAGCTGAACAAGCGTTAGGCGCTGACTTTGACGTGCGTGAGTTTCATGAGGTGATTCTGCGCAATGGCAGTATTCCATTAGATGTTCTGCAGCAGGAAACGCGCAACTGGATAGACAGTCAAGTGGCCGAAAGTTCTGCTAAGCAGTCTTCTGTGAGCGGTGCCTAGCATTAGTCCTGTGCTGGCTCTGTTGGAAACAGCACTTCTATGGGTAAGTTTTCGTCAGGCGTGAGCCCTTCCCCTTCCGGAAGGGTCGCGCCACGACCATCCACCACAGCATCCGGGGGATACATCGACAGCCCCACTATCCATCCGTTGGGCAAGCTTTTGACGGTTGTTGGTGAAAATGCACCACGGGTTTTCTGCCCGCGCAATACAAACCCACGCAACCGTAAAGCTTGCGCTAAATGCTCCGCCGCACTTGCAGTAACTTCCGTGACTAATACCGTGCCGCGCTGATGCAACGCCGATAGGTCAGGCCGACGGGTTTCAGATACGCTGTACCCTTGAATGGTTGTGAGTGCTTCGTCACGGGCGACCAAACTATTGGCTAACTGACTTGCCAGTAACAAGCTACCGCCTTCGTTGTAGCGCAAATCAATAAGTAGCTTCGGTTTGGCGCCGGTAACTTGCGCAACACCTTTTAAGTCTTCTTCTATGCTATACAAGGCGCGCTGCAAACAACGTTGTCCGGCTTCGCTATAACTGGCTTCAGAGCTAAAGCGATGCAAACGTTGTATACCAAGGTAATATTCACCGGTATTGAGTAGCCCCCACCATAAGGCTTGCTCACAACCATGGTTGAGTCGGCTAATTTGCAGATCTTGCAATAATTGCCGCCGCGCTTGCTCGCGTTGTGCCTCACCCACTTCGAAGTCACTGACGCGATAATACCGTTGGATGCCCTGCGCCAAAATAAAAGCATGCTCGTCATTGCTGTCCTCTAATACTTCGCTGACCAAGGCAAACAACGCAACCTGATCATCCAGCGGCACATCCGATTCGATGGCGTCTATGCGTTGCGCCTCATACTGCCAGCGCAGCAGTGCCGTTTGGCTCAAGCCATGATGAAATTGTTGCAATAGTTCGGCCAGCGTATCGACGACTTGTTGAGCGCCTGACTCAGGTTTTTGCGTGCAGTGGTTGGGTAAAAAGGGTTCGCGGGTAAACACCACGGGTAAGCCATCGGATAAGCGTTGCAACACCAAGGTTCGGTAACCTGCACCAACCCAGGCATGCTGGCCGGGGTTGAACTTACTGGAAAACACGCGTGGCATGAGGCCAGCATCTGCGGCCCAACATTGTGACGGTGTCCATTGATAGCGGGTAATCACCGCGTCATCAACCACCACGTAGCTTTGATAACGTTCTGACCAGTACACGCCGTCATTAATATCGAGTCGCGGGGTGTTGCTCTCATTGCTACTGCAACCGGCCAGCAGCAATGCTATAACAACGGTCAGAACCCAACCTTTAGTGTTCAAGGCACAGTTACTCCAATATTAGCTACCTGTGCCTAGTAGACTAGCCTTACAGATAACGGTCGTAAAGCATTTGCAACGTTGCTTGCGCAGCTAATTGCCCTTGCTCGGCCCACAGCTCAGCTTGCTCTTCAATCACTTCATAGCCACCAGGTTGCGCGGTTACCCCAGCGACATTGCGCGGCCGTTGTAATTCATAACCACCCGCCGTTGCCCCATATTCATACAACCCTTGTGGAATTGGCACGCGGTCATCAGCAAGTAACGTGGCGTCTTCTAAAGATGTCATGGTGATGTGGTAGCCAATAGGCTCATAGTTCATTTTGGTTTCGCGGTATGGCATCACTTCAATGAGCAGATTGGTGTGCTTGCGCAACATGTCCATTTCTAAGCGTTGGCTGTCGTCTTGCGGGTTACGGTTGGTTTCCGCACGAATTTCCGAGTCCAATAAACGCATGGCTACACTGCGATTGACCAGCCGCACGCCAAAACTCATCAGCATGCTCTGATAACCACGTTGATATTCATCCCACTGGGCGGCATTAAGCATACTGGAGCGGCGTGGGTTGTCATAACCGCGCTGCTCTACCCCAACCTGAACGCTTTGCGATTCGGGTACAAAGGTTCCCTCAGTGCCGGTTGCCTGGGCGTTAACGCTTACCCGACGTTGCATGTGCCAGTCAGAAACCATGTCACTGAAAGGTTCGCCAACTAACATCACTAACTTTGGCTTACCCGCCTTGTCGTAAGCTGCGCGGAACGTCGCTTTATCCACCTGCAACAAACTGACTTGCTGCTGCTCCGCTTGCCGGGCCCGATCAAAATACGGGTCATTTAACATCGGTTGCGCTTGAGTATCTTGCGCTTGCACAGTGCTGCTAGCCAACAAGGTAGCAGCACACATGCCATACAGGAACACGGCTTTCATATTAGCGGCCCTCACGTAGCTCAACTAAAAAGTATTCGGCCCGATTGTTGAGTGATGTTTCCTTATAGATGGCCGTGCCGTTTGCCGGTACGTACACGCGACGCCACATGGACTCATCCATTAACGGTGCTTGGTTGGCGTCAAAAAACAATGCTTTGCCTTCAATTTGCAGATCATAATCTGTGCGGTTACGAATCATGGTCCACACTTCCAATTGCCCAGTCGCGGTGTTGGTGATGCCGCTACGGTCTAAAGTGACCTTGACGGTGTCTTTAACTTTTTCGCCAAATGGGGTTTTGGTAATGTCGGTTCGATTCAAACTATGATCTATAAAAACAATTGAATTGAGCTCATTGGTGCTCGTGCGCTGCACTGGGTGTGAGCCACTGTAACCATTTTGCGTACTGCCGCATGCGGCAAGCGTAAGTACTAAACTGGCGACGAATATAAAATGTCGTTTCATAATGCTTATCCTTAATGCTGTGTTAACGGGCACGTGAGCTGTGCCAGATTAAATGATTGCCCTGTGGATCTTGGTAGTGATGAAACACGCCAGAGTCTAGAGCGACAGGATTGCCATCAATATCTGTGTACTGTGCTTGCCACATGGCCACGTCGGCTGGGTTGGCCTTGGTGGTGGAGCTATGCACGGCATCAGGTAAACGTGACCAGTAACGGGTGTCTGCACGCGGCTTCACATTAGCGGACAACGCCATGCTTGCCACACCGATTAGCGCCAAGGTGTTACCAACTTGCCCGCTACTGCCACCTATTGCCGGTGCAAACACGCGCGCGGTGACACCAAGCTGGGCGATATCTCGGCCAAAACTGGCGGTGTTATTCGCAAATGCAGCCTTACCTTCAATAATCGCATCAACTGGGCGACCGCCACGCGAAGTAGCCTGCCAATAAACACTTTCTACCGGCTCCATCGCTACTTCTTGCTGCCCCGTATTAATCACAACCTGCTTTTCTTTGAAGTTTTTTCCGGGCCTGAACACCAATTCATAGTGACCCATGCCATCAGCGAGCTTACGCGGTGAGTACCCGGTTTCAGCCAGAATTAACACGTTGTCGTCGGCCGCTGGAATCGGAAAATCAGGACGCAGTTCACGCAATTCGTCGTAAGCTTCTTCAGCAAGTACTGGGCTACCCATTTTTTGCGCTGACCAGCCAGCAAGTAACAGCATCACTGCGAAGTCACTGCGATTTTGCTCTTCTTCGGCAAATGCATCTTGCATTAAGCCACTGACGAAACTTGCTCGTGCATTATCGTAAACACCATCAATCAAATAGATGAGTCCACGATAGTAGTAGGCCATGGCGCGCTCATAGGGCTCGCCTTTAAAGTCTTTGCGGCCCTCTTCGTGCCACAAACTACGAGCCTTTGTTGCTGAGTCATTGTCCGCATAAACGGTTTCAATAACTTCCAAAGCCGCATCAAAGTTCTCACGCGCAATATCAATATCGCCCTGATAAAACGCCGCTGTACCAATTTCCATGCGGTTCAGCACTTCGTTACGCTTACCTTCTTCGAACAGTTTGCGATAAAGCGGGCGTAAATAGGCAGGCTTGTCGTTCAGTGCATCTTTTTCTTGTTGATTCAGTGCTAACGCTTGGTATTGCGTTGGGCCCGTACTGGCACAGCCAGCAAGGCCCAACACCAAGGCTGCACTAACGATAGATAACGTCGTCTTGTGCAGTTTTCTGGAATTCATACATGCCACTCCACACATAGGTGCCAAGTTCGAGGTCTACAAGCTCGAAAGTGATTTGGTGATAACGCGAACGTTCTTGGCTACGCGTGTCCATCGCGTCAAGCGACATGATGCGCCCAACCAAACGGAAGTCCGCACCGGCTGTTGCTTGGGTGGCACGAATGGTGCCGCCGTCAACCACGCCCATGCGTTTCAATTCACGTTCTTTTTCAACCATGTCAGCGTATTCACGGCCAACAAAAACCAAGCGGCCATTGGACGCACGATTTAAGTTAATCCGCAGCCGATCGGTCAGCATGTTTTTATTGATACGTGATGAACTCTCGTTGGTGAAGTACTGGCTGTCGATAATGATGCGCGGGGCAACATCACGGCTAACCAGCTGCGGGTTGCTCAGCATGTCGCGCATCATTTGATCGGTAACGGCCATGATATCTTGTGATTCAACGCCAACACCTTGCACTTTGCCCGGTGAGCGAGCGTCTTCATACACCGTGGCTCGGCCTGCACTGTTGTCTATGTTTGAGGTGCTCGAACACCCAGCAAGCGTAATAACGCTTGCCAGGGTCGCTAATAAAACGACTTTATTCATAAGGGGTGCCCTTTTTTCTGATTAGTAACTGTTAACGTTTCAGTGCTTAGTAGCCAAGTTGACCAGAGGCTGTGTACAAAGCTTGTGAGTAAACAGTTTTTAACTCAGGGTAAATCGACATTGCCGATTCGAGCGCGTCTTGATAATGCGGGTGCGCTGAGTGGGTTACGTACATCCATACAGACAATTCTTCGAGACTGTTGAAGGAAATATCTGACGTGCCACGGATAATTTCTTCGCCACCGGCCATTTCTAAAGCCACTTCACGGCCAACGGTTTCACCAATTTCCTGGCCTAACCAACCGCCGATGAATGGAATGTTTTCCGCGAGTTTTTGCCCAGCATAAGCGCCTGCCATCCCGCCTATCGCACTGCCCATGTCAGCATTACGCGCATTGTTAACCCATTCGGCTAACACACCGTCAGAAGTATAAGGGCTCATGTATTGGCCACTGTTGCCTTCAATTGCTGGTGGTGCGGTAAGTTGGTAAGGCTGAGCGAGTTGTGGACCCATTGCGCAAGCACTGAGGAATAAAGCGAGAATAGCTACGATAGCTAGTTTGATGTTGTTCATAGAGCTCTCCAATGAGCTGTTATTTTTGTTATTGATGATGCAACTGAGTTGTTCATGCGTACCCTTGGGTACTTTATGTTCAGTTAACGTTAAGATTATGCAAAGATGAGAAATAGGCAAGCAGAATTTATAACTTTTGTTTAAATGGCTGATTATTAAATAAAAGTTTTAGGCAAAAAAAAGGAGCTCATTTGAGCTCCTTTTTTAACCAATTGCGTGAACGCGATTAGCCAACATTAATGGTTGGGATAATGTTCGCTTTCGCTGCAGCTTCTGCTTCACGGAAGGCGTCCATTTGGTCGAAGTTCAAGTACTTATAAACTTCGCCAGCCATTGCGTTGATGTCCTGCGCATACTCCATGTACTCTTCAGGCGTTGGCAGTTTACCCAAAATTGCACCAACAGCTGCAAGTTCAGCTGAGGTCAGGTAAACATTGGCGCCATCACCTAAGCGGTTCGGGAAGTTACGGGTAGACGTTGACAACACTGTTGCGCCCGCTTCAACACGTGCTTGGTTACCCATGCACAATGAACAGCCTGGCATTTCAGTACGCACGCCGTTGTTGGCGTAGATGTTGTAGTAGCCTTCTTCACGTAACTGCGCTTCGTCCATTTTAGTCGGTGGCGCAATCCACAAACGCGTGTTCAATTCTTGCGTATTTTTCTCCAGCAGTTTACCTGCAGCACGGAAGTGACCAATGTTGGTCATGCACGAGCCGATGAACACTTCGTCAACTTTATCGCCCGCAACTTCGCTCAAGAATTTCGCGTCATCTGGGTCATTCGGGCAACACACGATTGGCTCTTTGATGTCGGCCAAGTCAATTTCAAGCACGGTTGAGTATTCTGCGTCTGCATCAGCACGCATCAACGTTGGGTTCGCCAACCACTCTTCCATTTTGCTTGCACGACGTTCAAGCGTGCGCACATCGCCGTAGCCTTCGTTGATCATCCAACGCAACATGGTAATGTTCGAGCGCAAGTACTCAGCAACTGATTCTTCTGACAAGTTAATCGTACAACCTGCAGCTGAACGCTCTGCTGACGCATCTGATAATTCAAACGCTTGCTCAACGGTTAAGTGATCGAGGCCTTCGATTTCTAAAATGCGGCCTGAGAAGATGTTTTTCTTGCCACGTTTTTCAACGGTCAACAAACCTTCTTTAATCGCAAATGCCGGAATAGCGTGAACCAAGTCACGTAAGGTAATTCCTGGCTGCATTTCGCCTTTGAAGCGCACCAATACTGACTCAGGCATATCCAACGGCATAACACCAGTAGCTGCAGCAAACGCAACCAAACCAGAACCTGCTGGGAATGAGATACCCAGTGGGAAGCGGGTGTGCGAGTCGCCACCAGTACCTACGGTGTCTGGTAACAACATACGGTTCAACCAGCTGTGGATGATACCGTCGCCCGGACGCAAGCTCACGCCGCCGCGGTTCATGATGAAGTCTGGCAAGGTGTGCTGTGTTTCAACATCAACAGGCTTTGGATACGCCGCCGTATGACAGAATGACTGCATGGTTAAATCCGCAGTGAAGCCTAAGCAGGCTAAGTCTTTCAACTCGTCACGCGTCATTGGCCCGGTGGTGTCTTGTGAACCCACAGTGGTCATTTTCGGTTCGCAATAGGTACCTGGGCGAACGCCTTCCATACCACATGCTTTACCGACCATTTTTTGCGCTAGGGTAAAGCCTTTACCGCTGTCGACTGGTTGTTCAGGCTTCAAAAACAGCTCTGAGTGACCCAAACCGAGTGACTCACGCGCTTTTTCTGTCAAACCGCGGCCGATGATCAGGTTAATACGACCGCCAGCACGCACTTCATCAAGGATAACCCGTGATGCGTAATCGTACTCAGCGATAACTTCGCCCGCTTCGTTTTCAATTTTGCCAGCGTATGGGTGGATGGTGATCACATCGCCCATATTCATTTTTTCAACGTCTGCTTCAAACACTAACGCGCCTGCGTCTTTCATGGTGTTGAAGAAAATTGGCGCAACTTTGCTACCAATACAGATGCCGCCAGCACGCTTGTTTGGGGTGCCTGGCATGTCTTCGCCAATAAACCACAACACTGAGTTGGTGGCAGATTTACGCGAAGAACCGGTACCTACAACGTCACCCACAAACGCAACTGGATGGCCTTTTTGCTTCAGCTCTTCAATTTGTTTCGCCGCGTCAGTTACGCCTTCACGTGGCATTTTGTACATCGCTTTGGCGTGCAACGGAATATCCGGACGTGACCACGCATCAGGTGCTGGTGACAAGTCGTCGGTATTGGTTTCGCCAGTTACTTTGAATACGGTTGCTTTAATTTGCTCAGGCATTTTGTCACGGCCCGTGAACCACTCGGCATTTGCCCATGATTCAACAACTTCTTTGGCCAATTCATTGCCGTTTTTCATTTTCTCTTCCACGTCGTGGAAGGCATCAAACATCAACAAGGTGTGTTTCAGTTCTTCGGCAGCTAATTCGCCTAAGTCGGCATCGTCGAGCAACTCAACCAAAGTCACGATGTTGTAACCGCCGTGCATATTGCCAAGCAGAGAAACTGCAGCGTCTTTGCTCACGACAGGACTGGTTGCTTCACCTTTTACGATGGCTGACAAAAAACCTGCTTTTACGTAAGCAGCTTCATCAACACCTGGAGGTACGCGCTCAGAAAGAAGTTCTAATAAGAAGTCTTCTTCACCGGCTGGTGGGTTTTTCAGTAATTCGACTAAATCAGCAACTTGCTCTGCTGTCAGTGGCTTTGGCGGAATGCCTTCTGCGGCCCGCTCTTCGACATGCTTACGATATTCTTGCAGCACTGGGTACCCCTTTTGCTGTTGCGGTTTGAAAAGTGTGGCGGATTATACGGGTTTTAGCGGCTGATTTGAATTCATATGGGGATATATGCATCAATCTTTGCGATAAATGCTGTGAATGGAGAGCAAAGGCGTTGTTCGTTATTTAGTGATTTTGTTTTTCGAATAACCAGTAACCAATAACGAGTAACTAGTAACTAGTAACGATTCCTTACATTTGTGCAATAAACTTTTCACACTTCTCGACTATCTTAATACATGACATCTCTGTGGGGGGATCGATCATGAAAACATTCACAATGAAAACCTTGTTGGTAGCGGTCGCTCTTGTAACTGCTGCGCCAGCATTAGCTGACACTGACGAGGCCAGCATGCAAGTTTACCGTTACGTCTATTCACCCGAGCGTGCAATTGGTAGCTGGGACCACGCTGTGGAGATTGCGCGCAACGATATTCGCAATGAAACGGCGAGTGACATTAAAAGTCGTTCCATGATGGACTTGTACGATACGGCAGCTCTGCTGCAAACCCAGTATGGTTACGCATTGTATGTGCCCGAACGCGTCAAACCCTTAGTTTGGAAAAAGATAGTTTAAAAATAGTCCCAGATAATTTGGGCGGCGGGGCCTGCAATGCGCTCTGCTGAGCGAACAAGATGCACTTCCAGGTGAACCTGATTGATGAAGTCCGGTATGTCGATGCGGATGAGTTCACCGCGCGCCAGCTCATCGCCAATAATGTCACCGGGTACAATACCCCAGCCCATACCGGCTACGAGTAATTCACGCTGGGCGATGGAGTCGTTAACACGTATCCGTTGTTGGCCGGGCATCCGAATCATTCGGTCCAAATTAATGCCGACGTCTTGGTTTTGCGGCATCAGCATGGGTATGTCGAGTAAGTCACGCCGCTGTGTGGGCAAGCCATACTTGGCCACAAGTGCTGGCGAAATGGTGACCAATAATTCAAATGGGCGAACTAACTTGGTTTCAAAATCGCCATGCTGCCGAAACACGGGTAACCAAGGCGTTAATGCTAAATCGGCTTCACCTTCTCGAATGGCCCGCAAGGAGCGCAGTTGTGCTTCGCCGTTTAGCAGGAGGTCAGTGGTTGGGTAACGGGTTTGCATGGCGCGCATGGCCTCAAACAAGCTGGCGGGTGCGCAGGTATGATCGTACGAAATACGTAGCACCGGCTCTGCACCATCGCGCAACTGTTGGGTTAAGGATTGCAAACGTTGTTGCTGCCGCAGTACCTCGCGTGCCTGTCGTAAAAATTGCTCACCATAAGCGGTTAATTTTAGCCGATAGCCTTCACGATCAAACAGCGGAAACCCCACCTCGTCTTCAAGCTTCTTAAGTGCCATACTGACCGCTGCTTGGGTTCGGTGTAAGTGTTCGGCAGCCCCCAGTAGCGTTCCTGTCTCACTCAATGCATTGAGCATTTGTAGTTGTTGAATCTTCATCGCAAGCGCACCGAATCTAATTAAATAAAACTGAACATGTATTCAAGATTAATTCAGTATTATTTTACATGCAACAGCGTAGAATCATTATTCGTTTTCTCGATCCAACGAATAACCAATAACGAATAACTAATATCGCTTTTGTTTTTCATCTCACTGGAGGTTTTATGCACATTCGTTTTTTCATCCTCGCCGCCCTTGCGGCTTTAGCGGGTTGCAGCGATGCACCGCAGGAGAAACAGCGCGCGGCAGTCATACAACCGGTGAAGTTGCATACCGTCAGTTTTGCTGATGGTCAGCGTGTACGCAGTTTCCCGGCGGTGGTTGAAGCTGCACAAGTGGCGCAACTGGCGTTTCGCGTAGGTGGTGAAATTCAAGAGTTTCCGGTTAAGGCCGGGCATGAGGTTACGCAAGGCCAATTGATTGCCAAACTCGACCCAACCGATTATCAATTGGTACTGGACCAAGCGCAGGCGCGCTTTGAGTTGGCACAGGCGCAATTTCGCCGCACAGAAAACCTGGTTGACCAAGGGGTGATATCGCCGCAGCAATTTGACGAAGTGAAGTCGAACCTTGAAGTTGCGCGGGCGAATGTTGAAACGGCCCGAGCCAACGTGCGCTATACCGAGTTACGCGCACCCTTTGCTGGAACCATTGCCCATGTGTTTGTTGAGCGCTATGAAACCGTGCAGCCACAGCGTCAAATCGCGACCTTGCAAATGAATAATGCAATTGATGTCAGTATTCGCGTACCTGAGGGGCTTTTTGCGCGGGTGCAACGCCAAACGAATTACCAGCCTGATGTCACCTTTGCGGCAGCACCAGAGCTACAGTTCAAGGCCAGTTTAAAAGAGTGGGATTCCACTGCCGATCCTGCTACCAACACCTACAAGGTGGTGTTTACCCTACCCGCGCCAGAAAATTTGAATGTGCTTCCGGGTATGTCGGCAATGGTGTCCGTTGACGCGAATGCTGTGTCACAGCAGGCTGAAGCCGCCATATTAGTGCCCACAGCAGCGTTGTTTTCGCCCACCTCAGATGCGCCTGACCAAGGGCATTTTGTTTGGGTTTTTAATCCTGAAACCGAGCGGGTTCAACAGCGCCAAATTACCGTTCGAGCGGTGACCAACCAAGGCGTTGAGGTTATCGACGGGTTAACGCCCGGCGAGCAAATCGTGATTGCCGGCGTGCATGCGTTGCGAAGCGAACAGCAGGTGCGTCCATGGGTTAAGGAGCGTGGCCTGTGATAAATATCGCTCGCTACAGTATAAAGCGCACCACCACCAGTTGGTTGGTGTTGCTGATTTTACTGCTTGGTGGTGTGGTGGCGCTGCAAAATATTGGCCGCTTAGAGGACCCTGAATTCACCTTAAAGCAAGCCATGGTGATTACCCAGTATCCCGGCGCCACGTCACAGCAAGTTGAAGAAGAAGTAACCTACCGGCTGGAAAATGCCATTCAAGAATTGAGCTACGTTGACCATATTACGTCGGTGTCACAGCCTGGCTTAAGTCAAATCATGATTGAGATGCACAGCACGCTGCGCAAGCATCAAATGCCGCAGGTGTGGGATGAGCTGCGCCGCAAGGTCAACGACACCCGCAAACATTTGCCGCCAGGCAGCGGCGAGCCAATGGTGAAAGACGACTTTGCTGATGTATATGGCATGACGTTCGCAATTACTGGCGAGGGCTATAGCTATCAGGATATTGCCGACTATACCGATTACCTGCGCCGCGAGTTGGTGTTGGTTAAAGGGGTTGGCAAAGTACAAGTTTCCGGCAAACAAAACGAACACGTGATCGTTGAAGTTTCACGTGAAAAACTTGCTAACTTTGGCGTGCCGCCTCAACAAATCGTTAATTTGCTGCAAACCCAAAACACGGTCAGCGATGCTGGCCGCGTGCAAGTAGGTAGCGAACGCATTCGTCTGCAAACCAGCGGCGAGTTTAAAAGCGTTAATGAACTATCCAACTTAATGATCAGCAACCCGGGTGCCGACGCGCGTATCTTGTTGCGCGATGTTGCGACGGTAACGCGTGAATACCAAGACATTCCGACGCATTTAGTACGTTACAACGGTGAAGATTCCCTGTGGTTAGCGCTGTCATTTGCTGAAGACGTGAACGTGGTCGATGTGGGTGAGCGCGTCATGCAACGTCTGGACGAGCTGCGTTATGCGCAACCGGTTGGCATGCAGGTTCAAAAAATTTATGACCAGCCTTCGGAAGTGGATAATTCGGTCAATAATTTCCTGATTAACCTCGCTGAAGCCATCGTCATTGTGGTGATAGCGTTACTGTTAACCATGGGCTTACGCTCGGGCGTACTCATTGGCAGTGTGTTGCTCATCACCGTGCTTGGCAGCTTTATCTTCATGTACCTGATGGACATTCAGCTGCAACGGGTTTCTTTAGGCGCCCTGATTATTGCGCTGGGCATGCTGGTTGATAACGCCATTGTGATTGCCGAAGGCATGCTGGTTGGTGTTCGGCGCGGCCTGTCACGGGTTCAAGCCGCGATTGACGTGGTGCAACAGAATATTTGGCCCTTACTGGGCGCAACCGCCGTTGCCATTATTGCCTTTGCGCCAATAGGCCTGTCACGAGATGCCAGCGGCGAGTATGCCAATTCACTGTTCTGGGTGCTGTTTATTTCGTTGTTACTCAGTTGGTTCACCGCTATTACGCTGACACCGTTTTTAGGAAACATCTTATTCCGCAAAGATGCGCGCGCGCGAACAGCCCGTGAGCAGCCGGAAGACGACGACCACGTTTATAACCACTGGGTGTTTCGGGGTTATCGCATCATGCTGCACTGGTTTTTACGCTGGCGTAAAACAACTGTTGCGGTGATGCTGTTGCTGCTGGTTGTTGCTGGTTACGGGTTTACCACCATTAAGCAGTCGTTCTTTCCACCCAGCACCACGCCCATGGCGTTTGTTGATTTGTGGTACCCGCAAGGCACCGACATACGTGCAACAGCGCAGCAAGTGAAACAACTGGAACATTACTTGGCCACACAAGGCGTGGACGCGGAAAACCAAAACAATGGCTTAAAATTTGTCGCATCAACCATTGGTCAGGGTGCGCCGCGATTTACGCTGACCTACCAAGTGGAAAAGTCTTATGAAAGTTACGCGCAGCTTATTTTACGGGCGGAAAACACGGATCAGCTGCAGGCTATTTTATTGGACTTTGAAGCTTACCTGAAGGTTGAGCAACCTGACGTTGAATACAAAATGAAGCCACTGGAAATGGGCCCTACGCAAACGGCGAAAATCGAAGCCCGTTTTAGCGGCTCTGACCCCGTGGTGCTGCGCCAATTGGCCGACCAAGCGCGGGCGATTATGGCCAAAGATGACGGCGTGCATAACTTGCGTGATAACTGGCGCCAGCGCACCAAAGTGCTGCAACCTGAATTCAATGAAGCCGCAGCACGCCGGTTGGGCATCACCAAATCGGATGTTGACGATGTACTCAAACGTAACTTTACTGGGCAGACGGTTGGCGTTTATCGTGACGGCACTGACTTGTTGCCGATTGTGGTGCGCGCCCCGGCTGGTGAACGTACTGACTTGAACAACTGGCAAGAGCTGCAAGTTTACAGCTCAGCCTTGCACCAGCATATTCCGCTTGGTCAAGTGGTGCGTGACATGACCTTGTTGGCCGAAGACAACCTTATACTGCGCCGCGACCGCAAACGCACCATTACCGTTATGGCCGACCACGATATTTTTGGCGACGAAACCCCAGCTATGGTGTTGTCGCGCGTTCGCCCAGCCATTGAAGCGATTGAGCTGCCGGTTGGTTATGAGCTAAGTTGGGGCGGCGAATTTGAGGCCTCAAAAAAGGCCACAGGCGCAGTATTCCAAGCCTTGCCGCTCGCCTTTTTAGTGATGTTTATTATTACCGTATTGTTGTTTAGCTCCATTCGTCAGGCCAGCGTGCTCTGGACCACCGTACCGCTGAGTGTTATTGGTGTTACCTTGGGGCTATGGGTAACCAATCAACCGTTTGGTTTCATGGCCTTGCTTGGTTTCTTAAGTTTGTCAGGCATGCTCATTAAAAACGGTGTGGTGTTGCTGGAGCAAGTGCGCGTTGAGTTACATACGGGCAAAGAGGCGCTTAGTGCGCTTGTTGATGCCTCGATTAGTCGCGTACGGCCAGTGACAATGACCGCAGCCACCACCATCGTCGGAATGATCCCATTGTTATTTGATGACTTCTTTGTCAGCATGGCGGTGGTTATTATGTTTGGTCTGGGCTTCGCTACCCTGTTAACACTGGTGGTGGTGCCGGTTATGTATGCATTAGTGATGCGAGTTAAATGAACATAAATGTATTAGGCGCCAGCGGCGGCTTAGCTGGGCTTAGCGGCAGTACCTGCCTGCAAATCAGCGACACCATATTGATTGATGCCGGAACCGGTATCAGTCAATTGAACCTGGCACAAATGCAGCAGGTACGGCATATATTTTTAAGCCACAGCCATAGCGATCATATCTGTTGCCTGCCCATGCTGCTGGCTAATTTATTTAACGCGCTTGACCCTTCGCAGTCGGTGACCTTGTACGGTTCAAAAGACACGTTCGCTGCGCTTAAGGCACACGTATTTAACTGGGTGATTTGGCCCGATATGACGGTGATGCCGTCGGCAGAAAAGCCACTTGTGCGCCTGCAAGAAATTACAGCGGGCGAATCCGTTACCATTGAGGGCGTAGAAATTAAGGCCTTTGCCACCTACCACACCGTGCCCACGTTTGGGTATGCGGTGCGCAAAGCTGGCCAGCTGACGGCCTTTGTTGCGGATACGGGGTATGCCAAACGTGTCGTGAACGCACTTAACGCATTGGGCCCGCTTGACGCTATTATTCTTGAATGTTCGTTTCCCAACGAACTCGAAGCTGTTGCCTTGCAGTCGTGCCACTTAACGCCACAACTTTGCGAAAAGCTGCTCGGCGGTTTAACCGAGCAGCCCAAACGCATTTGGATTAATCATCTGAAGCCCGATTTGGCCGAACGCATTCAGCCGCAGCTCGCCCCTGACTGGCAGCTACTGCTATAACTCGGGCTACTCATTTAAGCTGCCTTCACTTTGCGTTGCCAATACAGCCAATAAACCGCCGGTAACACAAACAAACTTAATAGCGGCGCAGCGACCATGCCACCAATCATCGGTGCGGCAATGCGCTGCATCACTTCACTACCGGTGCCCTCAGTGAGCATAATCGGCAGTAGGCCGGCGATAATGGTTATTACCGTCATTGCTTTCGGTCGCACCCGCTGCACCGCACCCTCCATAATGGCATCATGCAAGCTGGTGCGGGTACGCTCGGTACGGTCGTGCCACGCATTGTTCAAGTACAACAACATCACCACGCCAAATTCGGCGGCAACACCTGCCAGCGCTATCATGCCCACCACCACAGCGATGGACAGGTTAAACCCAAGCAACCAGATAAACCATAAGCTACCCGCCAATGCGAGCGGCAGTGTCGCCATGATCAGCACCGCCTGTTTGAACGAGCGGAAGGTGAAATACAACAGAATCAGGATGACCGCTAAGGTTACCGGCACCACCTCTTGCAACTTGGCTTTTACACGTTGCATGGACTCGTATTGCCCTGACCAGCTCACACTGTAACGCGGTGGAAGTTGGTACGCATTCACGATAGGTTGGGCGGCGGCCAATACATCCCCGACGGGTACGTCTGCCGCGACATCTACGAATACCCAGCCGGTAGGTCGTGCGTTTTCGCTACGAATCATTGCAGGCCCCATGGTTACACGAATATCAGCAACCTGTTCAAGCGTGACCCACGCGCCGTCCTTGCTTACCAATGGCATGGTTTTCAAGCGTTCAACGTGGTCACGCTCGGCACGCGGATAGCGCAACGTGATGGGGTAGCGTTCTGTACCTTCAACGGTTTCTGCAATGGTCGCGCCGCCGATGCCAAATTGTATGGCGGTTTGAATATCGGCTTGGGTGAGGCCATAGCGTGCCGCTTTATCGAGTTGCGGCCGTATTTCGATATAGCGGCCACTTGCCGGACGTTCAGCAAAAACCGAACTCACGCCGGACACATTCTGCAGTACCTGTTCAAGTTCAGCGCCAATACGTTGTATTTCTTTCAGATCAGGCCCTGCAATCTTCAACCCTAACGGTGTTTTCAGCCCGGTGGAGAGCATGTCGATACGGGTTTTAATTGGCTGCACCCACGCATTGGTGATACCAGGCACCTGCACCGTTGCATCCAGTTCCGCGATAATATCGTTAATGGTGATGCCTTCACGCCACTGGTCTTCAGGTTTTAACTGAATGGTGGTTTCCAGCATGGTTAAAGGTGCCGGGTCTGTTGCCGTTTCGGCACGGCCGGATTTACCAAATACCGTATCAACCTCGGGCACTTGTTTGATCAGCCGGTCAGTTTGCTGCAATAACTTGCCGACCGCCGCAGGGCTCACACCCGGCATAGTGGTTGGCATGTAGAGCAAATCGCCTTCTTGCATGGCAGGCATGAACTCGCTGCCCAGCTTACTCAGCGGGTAGTAAGCACTAACTGCTGCTATAACAGCTAACACCAAGGTGAATTTTGGCCAGTTGAGCACCACATTCAATAGTGGCCGGTACACAGCAACCAACAGACGCGTAAGTGGATTACGGTGTTCGCTAATGATTTTCCCGCGCACAAAATAGCCCATCAATACCGGCACCAAGGTAATCGACAGCAACGCTGCCGCGGCCATGGCAAAGGTTTTGGTGTACGCCAACGGGGCAAACAAACGCCCTTCTTGTTGCTCTAATGCGAAAACCGGAATAAAGCTCAGCGTAATAATCAGCAGCGATAGAAATAATGCAGGCCCCACTTCACCGGTGGCTTTTGCAATCACTTGCCAATGCTCAGCCCCCTGCGGCGGTGCGCCATGTTGTTCACGGTAGCGCTCCAAGTGTTTGTGGGCATTTTCTACCATCACAATGGCCGCATCAACCAAAGCACCAATGGCAATGGCGATACCGCCTAAGCTCATTATGTTGGCATTAATTCCCAACCAGCGCATCACGATAAAACTCATTAACACCGCCAAAGGCAAGGTGATAATTGCCACCAGCGCGGAACGAATATGCAGCAAAAACAAAATGGTAACCAATGCCACAAACGCCATTTCTTCAACCAGCTTGGTGGTTAGGTTATCAACGGCGCGGTGGATAAGTTGCGAACGGTCATACACCGGCGTTATTTCAACGCCTTCAGGTAACCCTTGCTGCAGCGTTTTAAGTTTGTCGCGCACGCGCTCAATTGTGGCTAAGGCATTTTCGCCATGGCGCATGACAACAATGCCGCCCACCACTTCGCCTTCACCATTAAACTCCGCGATACCGCGGCGACTTACTGGTCCGCGTCGCACGGTAGCTACGTCGTCTAAAGTAATCGCGGTGCCGGTTGCACTGCGCACATTCAATGGTAATTTACGTAAGTCTTCAAGTGACTGCAGGTAACCTGTACCGCGTACCATGTATTCGGCTTCAGCCATTTCAATAATGCCGCCACCCACTTCGGCGTTAGCCGTTTGAATTGCGTCACGTATGGCGCCCAAGGTTAAACCGTAGGTTTGCAAACGTTCAGGTTCAATAACCACTTGATAGGCCTGCACCATACCGCCGACGGTCGCAATTTCTGACACACCACTTACGCTTTGCAGCTCTTGTTTTAAGAACCAATTTTGCAAGCTGGTGAGTTGCCCCAAGTCATGCTGCCCGGTGCTGTCAGTTAATACATACTGAAATACCCAACCCACACCACTCGCGTCAGGCCCAAGTTCAGGCGTAACGCCTTGGGGTAAGCGCTCTTGTGCTTGGCTCAAATATTCCAATACACGGCTGCGGGCCCAATAGATATCGGTACCGTCTTCAAACAGAATATACAGATAGGAGTCGCCAAAGAATGAATAGCCACGCACTTCAGCGGCTCCTGGCACCGCCAACATGACATTGGCGAGCGGCCAGGTAACCTGCTCTTCCACCAGTTGCGGTGCCTGCCCTGGATAACTGGTTTTTACAATCACCTGTACATCGGAAAGATCAGGAATGGCATCAAGTGGCGTGCTGGTCATGGCGCGCCAGCCAAACCAAGCCGCTAATACGGCCGCAATAATAACCAGTATGCGGTTACGCAGTGAGGCATTAATGATTTGCGTGAGCATCAGTGGCCTCCTGCGATTGTGGGTTCTGCATACGGCTGTTCAGTAGCGTCGCTTCTGAATCAAGCAGGAATTGGCCCGCCACAACAACGTGCTCTCCGGCTTCTAAACCGTGCAGAATTTCTGCTTGGTCACCAACCACCAGGCCAACATGTACGTCGCGCTGAACAAAGCTATTGTCGTCGGTTTTTACCATCACTCGGTTGTTGGTGCCGGTAATCATTAAGCTGCTTAGCGGCACAGTTAACGCGTCGCGTTTCGGCCCACCGTAGAGTTCTACTTCGGCTTGCATGCCAACCAGTAAGTTAGTACCCACTTTGCTGTTTGGCATTTTAATTCTTACCCGCTGGGTACGCGCCTGGGTATCAAGTGCCGGATAAATGTAGTCGATGGTTGTTTCGTGTTTGTTCAGCCCCGCTTGTGGCAAGGTGACATCAACCGGCGCACCCACACTAAGCCAATCACTATAGCGCTCAGGTACATCGGCAATGAGCCAATAGCTGTCATCGCCGGTTACGGTCATGACTGCCAGGCCAGGCTCGATGTACATGCCTTCCGCCACATTCAGTTCTGTTACCACACCACTGTGTGGGGCGAATACAGGCACGCGGTAGATAATCTCTTTGGACTTTTCCAATTGGGCAATTAATGGTTTGGCAAACCCAAGCAGTTCTAAACGCAGTTTAGCGTCACGTAATAGCCGTGGATTTGCCGATGCGCTGCTTAACGCCTGCAAAAAGTCTTGTTGCGCTACGACCAGCTCACGGCTGTAAATGTCGTAAACCGGATCGCCTTGCTGCACACGTTGACCTTCACTGCGCACGTGCAAGCGTTCAATCCAGCCCGAGGCACGCGTATTCAAATTGTAGCGTGCGTCGTCATTCCATTGCACGCTGGCGATGGTGGGGTAGTAGCGCCATAGAGTGGTGACTTCGGCCGTGGTGGTACGGATACCAAGGTTCTGCTGCATTTGCGCGCTGACTTTAACATCGCTCTCTTGCACACGCTGACGCGGCTCTAGATCCATGCCACAAATTGGGCAGGTACCTGGCTCATCACTGACGATGTGACTGTGCATAGGGCACACATATTCGATGCTGGCTTCGTGTTCATGTTTTAGCTCAAATTCTTGCGCGCTAAGCGCAGGAATAGCCACGATCACGCACAGCATAAGTACAACAATAGAACGCATGTAATTCATAAGATTTCTGCCAATTAGTTATCACAACACACGAACCAACATGGTTCGCAGAACGAAACGTGTTAACTAAGCAGACATAGGGGGGCGCAGCGATGTTTCGCTACGGGTTAGCAGCACTGCATTCACGGCAGGCCACAGAGTAACCGGATGGTATAAGGCGTCGACAGCAAAGCGAGCAACTAATGCTCCCGCTGACGAGCTGCAATGGTGCTGACAATCGCTACAGCTATTGTCACAACTCTGGTGCATGGTGGTTGCTTCAACCGCTGGCTGTTCACAACAGTCATGTTGCTGTTGGTCATCCGAAGTTGCCGTGTCCATCATGGCATGATGAGACATCATTGAGGCTGACAATGGCGCAGCAGCTTGCGCTGACCCCGAAAATGGGGCCAGCAGCAAACTTGCAATAATCATCAGCTTCAACAATGTGTTCATGGTTTTGATTATAAACCTATCTCTGGTGCAATTACCAGATAGTTACACGCTGTTCCGGTGGCAAGTACAAGTCATCACCTGGTTTCACGTCAAATGCTTCGTAAAACGCTGGGATGTTGACCACAGTGCCGTTTACGCGATAATCAGCTGGCGAATGCGGGTCACTTAATACTTGGTTACGAACATATTCGTCACGCGCTTTGGTTTTCCACACTTGTGCCCAACCCAAGAACACGCGCTGCTCGCCAGTGTAACCGTCCATCACTGGTGACTCTTCGCCGTTTAACGACGTTTGATAGGCGCGATACGCAATGGTTAAACCAGCTAAATCACCGATGTTCTCACCTAAGGTTAATTTGCCGTTGATGAACGTATCTGGAATAACTTCGTAGCTATCGTACTGAGCTGCAAGCATTGAACCACGCGCATCAAATGCTTCGCGATCTGAGTCTGTCCACCAGCTGCTTAGGTTACCGTCGCCGTCATATTTAGAACCTTGGTCATCAAAACCATGGCCTAATTCATGACCAATTACTGCACCGATACCACCGTAGTTCACAGCGTCTTCCGCATTCATGTCGAAAAATGGCGGTTGCAAGATGCCTGCCGGGAATACAATTTCGTTGCGTACTGGGCTGTAGTAAGCGTTTACAGTTTGCGGCGTCATGCCCCAGTCTTCTTCTTTAACTGGCTGACCAATTTTGCTGATGTTTTCTTGATAATCAAACGCGTATGAGCGCTTGTAGTTACCAACCAAATCATCTGCAGAAACAACGAGGCCTGAATAATCACGCCATTCGCTTGGGTAACCAATGTACGGCGTAAACTTGCTCAGTTTTTCCAGCGCTTTCTGCTTGGTTTCCTCAGTCATCCACTCCAGATCTTTGATTGAATCACCGTAGGCAACAATCAAGTTATCAACCAACTCTTCCATGCGAGCTTTTGCCGCTGGTGGAAAATACTCAGCAACGTAAAGTTGACCCAAAACTTCACCTAACGCGTTATCGGTTGCATCAACACCGCGCTTCCAACGTGGCTCTTGTTCTGGTGTGCCACGCAATACTTGACCATAAAAGTCAAAGCGACGGTCGTTAATTTCTTCGGTTAGCGCTGACGCGAAACGATCAACAGTTTTCAACGTCATGTAGTGTTTCCACGTATCCACGCTGACTTCGTCAAACATTTCACCGAAACTTTCAAAGTAGCTTGGCTGACGCACAATAATGTCGCTTGCTACATTGGCGCCTGTGGTTTCAGCCCACGTTGCAAAGTCAAATGCATCAAACATTGTCGCTAATTCTGCCAACGACTTTTTGTTGTAGGTTTTGTCTGCGTTGCGGCTTTCTACTCGGCTCCACTGCGCTTCGGCAAGTTTGGTTTCTAATTCGAGTATCGCAGCAGCAGCTTCTTCAGCCTGCTCATAATCAACCAGCGCAAGTACATCGGCGATATAGGCTTGGTATTGCTTGCGAATTTCTACGAATTTTTCGTCGTCTTTCAGATAGTAGTCGCGATCAGGCAGACCTAAACCAGATTGCGACATATACATCGCATTGATTTCTGGGTCTTTGGCATCTGGATACACGTAAAAACCGAACGGAGAACTTACGCCAAGCTTGGTTAATTCAGCCATGCGTGCTGCCGCTTCGGCGTGATTTCTTACTTGGGCGGTTGCTTGTAGATCAGCAGCTATCGGCGTGTAGCCCAAGCTGTTCAGCTTTTCGACGTCCATATAGCTATTGAAAAAGTCACCTATTTTTTGCGCATTGCCGCCTTCTTCGGCAGCTTTTGCCGAGGCTTCTTCAATAATTTTGCGCAAGCGTTCCTGGTTTTCTTCACGCAGCTCTAAGAATGAACCGATACGTGACTTATCTGCTGGCATTTCAGCATTGTCATACCATGTACCATTCACATAGTGGAACAAGTCGTCTTGTGGACGTACGTCGGTATTGAATGCTTCAAGGTTCAAGCCTGACGTTAATTGCTTCTGCGGCTGTTCTTGTTGGGTTTGTTGTTGTTCAGATTGCTGTGGTGAGCATGCAGCTACACCCAATGCTAATGCTACGCTTAGCGCAATAGTACTGACTTTGTTCATAATATCCCCGTTTATTTTAGTGACCTATTACTTCTTCGGTAAATAGGTATTCTTTAAGCTCTTCATCAAAAACTTTGTCACGGCGCCGAATCCATTCCAGGGTCATGGCAGCGTGCTCTTTTTCTTCGTCACGATTGTGAATAAGAATTTTTCTTAACTCGTCATCCTTACACACATCGATACGTTGGTTATACCAATCGACTGCTTCCAATTCTTCCATTAGTGACACAATTGCTCGATGCATATCGCGGGTTTCTTCCGACAATAACTCGAACGGTTCGTGATACCCTTCGTTGGCCATAAATGCCTCCGTCGTTATTCACAGTGGATTTTCGGTTAACCTTTCTACCATAAGCCAAGCTACCAAGATGCACAATAGAAAAGCCCGCAGATGCATCGCATCTGCGGGCTTTTTTGTCGCAAAATGTTAACCAAGTGCCAAATCGGCAGTCGTTACTTTTTCGCTTTCTTATTCGGTAGGTCAGTAATTGAGCCTTCGAATACTTCAGCGGCAAGGCCAACTGATTCATGCAAGGTTGGGTGCGCATGAATAGTTAATGCGATGTCTTCTGCATCACAGCCCATTTCGATGGCCAAGCAGATTTCGCCCAATAGCTCACCAGCGTTAGAGCCAACAATTGCGCCACCAATGATGCGGTTGTTCTTATCAAACAACAATTTGGTGAAACCATCTGTTGCGCCTTGTGCAATAGCGCGGCCAGAAGCTGACCATGGGAATACTGCTGCTTCGTACTCAACACCTTGTTCTTTCGCTTCTTTCTCAGTTAAGCCTGCCCATGCAACTTCAGGGTCGGTATAAGCAATTGAAGGAATAACTTTCGGATCAAAGAAGTGTTTCTTGCCCGCAATAACTTCGGCTGCAACGTGGCCTTCGTGTACAGCTTTGTGTGCAAGCATTGGCTGACCCACTAAGTCACCGATTGCGAAGATGTTCTTCACGTTGGTGCGAAGCTGGTTGTCTACTTCAATAAAGCCACGGTCAGTTACTTTCACGCCCGCGTTTTCAGCACCTACTTTGTCACCGTTTGGTGCACGACCAACAGCAACCAATACTGCGTCATACTTCACTGGTTTCTCAGGCGCTTTGTCGCCTTCAAACGTCACGTGAATGCCGTCTTTCTTGGCTTCAACTTTCGCCGCTTTGGTGTTCAGCATAATGTTGTCGAATTTCTTAGAAATTGACTTGGTGAACGACTTGATGATGTCTTTGTCTGCTGGCGGAATCAGTTGCTCGGTCATTTCAACCACGTCAACTTTCGCGCCCAATGCGCTGTACACACAGCCCATTTCTAAACCAATGATACCGCCGCCTAAAATCAGCATGCGGCCTGGTACGAATGGCAGTTCCAGTGCATCGGTAGAGTCCCAGATGCGCTCGTCGTCATGCGGTACAAATGGCAATTTAATTGACTGTGAGCCAGCTGCGATAATCGCGTGCTCGAAGTTGATGACCGTTTCGTTACCGTCTGCGTCTTTAACTTTCAGTTGCTTGTCGCTAGCAAATTCGCCCACGCCATTAACAACTTTCACTTTGCGCATTTTCGACATTTGGCCTAAGCCACCCGTCAATTGACCAATAACTTTTTCTTTGTGCGTACGGATTTTATCGAGGTCGATTTTTGGCTTACCGAATTCAACGCCTTCTGCACCCATGTGCTTCGCATCTTCAATGTGCTTAGCAATGTGCAACAAGGCTTTCGAAGGGATACAGCCGACGTTCAAGCAAACACCACCTAAGGTGCTATAGCGCTCAACCATTACGGTTTCTAAACCTAAGTCTGCAGCACGGAATGCTGCTGAGTAACCACCTGGGCCGCCACCAAGAACGACTACTTGTGCCTTCACTTCTTTGCTCATAACAACCTCATCTGAATCCGGTAAAAACGTGGGGCTGATTATAACAGCCCCTGCACAATTTGTTTAATTTATAGAACCAATTTACGAATATCCGACAGCACGGCGCTCAAGTACACGCTGAAACGCGCGGCTACGGCGCCATCAATTACACGGTGATCATAGCTCAGGCTAAGTGGTAACATCAGGCGTGGATCAAAATCTTTGCCATTCCACTTCGGTTTCATTTCGCTTTTCGACACGCCTAAGATGGCAACATCTGGCGCATTCACAATTGGCGTGAACGCTGTTCCACCGATACCGCCAAGGCTTGAGATTGAGAAGCAACCGCCTTGCATGTCTTGTGCTTTAAGCTTGCCGTCACGTGCTTTCGCACTAACTTCGAGTAGCTCGTCAGACAGTTCATAAATGCCTTTTTTATCGACATCACGGATAACCGGCACAACCAGACCATTTGGCGTGTCCACCGCGATACCGATGTGCACGTACTTTTTCATAATCAAGTGTTCGCCATCCGGCGCCAATGACGCGTTAAAGACAGGGTACTCGCGCAATGCCTTGGCAACAGCTTTCATGATGAAAACCAACGGGGTGATTTTCACGCCGTCTTTCTTCTTCGCCTGCAGTTCGTTTTCTTGCTTGCGGAATGCTTCCAGCTCGGTGATATCAGCTTCATCAAACTGCGTCACGTGCGGGATGGTTACCCAGTTGCGATGCAGATTTGGGCCTGAAATTTTCTGAATGCGCGTTAGTGGCACTTCTTCAATTTCACCAAACTTGCTGAAATCAACTTTCGGTGGCGCAATGACTTGCAGACCGCCTTCACCTTGTGCAACACCGCTTGATGCGTTCGCTTTCGGGCGTGACAGTTCGTATTTCACGAATTCTTGCACGTCTTCTTTAAGGATACGTTCTTTGCGGCCCGAGCCTTTGACTTTGTTCAAGTCAACGCCAAACTCGTTCGCCAAACGGCGTACTGCAGGTGACGCATAAGCTAGGCCTTCGGCTTTCGATTTTTTGTCCAGCGGGTGATCGGGCACCGGTGGTTTGCGATCGGTTTTTTCAGAGTCGCTGTCAGCGGCTTTGCCGCTGTGAGATTGGGGGTCAGACACCGCTTCCGCGGTATCAGACCCCGATTTGGCTGAGGTTTCGAGTTTTATGACGAGCGAGCCTTGTTTCACTTTGTCACCGACTTTTACTTCTACAGACTTAACCACACCCGCTTCCGGGCTTGGCACGTCCATGGTTGCTTTGTCGGTTTCAAGCGTGATGAGGCCGTCTTCTGCGTTAATTTCATCGCCTTCTTTGACGAGCACTTCGATAACATCAACTTCACCGTCTTCACCAATGTCCGGCACGTTAACTTCAATCACTTTCTTCGCTGCCGGTTCAGAGCTGCTCTCGTCACTTCCGCTATCGGGGTCTGGCTTGGCGTCAGCCGTGCCTGACCCCTCACTTACTTTTTCAGCATCACTGTCAGCGCCTTCGCCGCTGGGAGATTGGGTATCAGAACCCGCTTGCGCGGTGTCAGACACCGGTTCGTCTGCTGAGTCAGCATCGCCTGCTGCCGCTTCGAACATTGCCAACAGGTCGCCTTCTTTGATTTTGTCGCCGACTTTAACCTTCAGTTCAGCCACAACACCGGCAAACGGTGCTGGGATGTCCATCGATGCTTTGTCGCTTTCAACTGTGATCAGTGAGTCTTCGGCTTCCAGGCTATCGCCTTTGCTCACCAAAATTTCTATGACTTCAACTTCATCACCGCCCACATCGGGGGCTTTTACTTCTTTTAAATCTGCCATGCTTGCCTCCGCTCCCGTTGCTTACGCGTACAGTGGGTTGATTTTATTGGTATCGATGCCGTATTCCTTGATCGCTTTTTCAGCGACCTTGGCATCAATATCGCCCGCCTTCGCCAGCTCAGTTAGAGCAGCAACAACAATGTACTGTGGATTCACTTCAAAATGACGGCGTAAGTTTTCACGGCTGTCTGAACGACCGAAACCGTCCGTACCCAATACACGATAAGGTGTTGGCATCCATGCACGGATTTGATCCGCGTATTGCTTCATGTAATCCGTTGCCGCAATGGTTGGGCCTTTGGCTTTTTCAAACACTTTGGTTACATAAGCGGTTTTCTGCTTCTTACCTGGGTGCAGCATGTTATGGCGTTCAACGTCATAACCGTCACGGGCCAATTCATTAAACGACGTCGCGCTGTAAACTTTTGCGGTAATGCTAAAGTCATCTGCCAACAACTTCGCAGCAGCACGTACCTGCTCCAAAATTGTGCCAGAGCCAACCAGCTGTACTTCGCCTTTCGCTTTACCCGAGGCTTTTACTGTTTCGAACTCATAAATACCTTTAACAATGCCTTCTTCAACGCCTTCTGGCATTTCCGGCTGTTTGTAGTTCTCGTTCATAACAGTCAGGTAATAGAACACATTCTCTTGTTCACCATACATACGGCGTAAACCGTCTTGCACGATAACTGCCACTTCGTAGCCATAGGTTGGGTCGTACGTAATACAGTTCGGCACGGTGTTGAACAGGATGTGGCTACTGCCGTCTTGGTGTTGTAAACCTTCACCATTGAGCGTGGTTCGCCCTGCAGTACCGCCGACTAAGAAGCCGCGTGCTTGGCTATCACCGGCAGCCCACACCAAGTCACCCACACGTTGGAAACCAAACATGGAGTAGTAGATGTAGAACGGAATCATCGGCTCGTTGTTGGTAGAGTAGCTGGTGGCTGCTGCAACCCATGACGCCATAGCGCCGAGCTCATTGATACCTTCTTGCAGTACTTGGCCCTTGGTATCTTCGCGGTAGTAGGCAACTTGATCCGCGTCTTGTGGTTCGTACTTCTGGCCTTGGCTGGAATAAATACCCACTTGACGGAACAAGCCTTCCATACCAAAGGTACGGGCCTCGTCTGGAATGATTGGCACAATGCGTTGGCCAATCTTCTTGTCTTTCAACAGCGCAGTAAGAACACGTACAAACGCCATGGTGCTGGAGATTTCACGATCGCCTGAACCTTTGGTTACAGCTTCAAATGCTTTTAATGAAGGAATCTCTAGTTCAACGTCGGTTTTCGGTAGACGTTTCGGCATGAAGCCGCCAAGCGCTTCACGGCGCTCGCGCATGTACTTCATTTCTTCGCTGTCGTCTGGGAACTTGTACAATGGAATGTCTTCAAGTTCGCTGTCTTTAATAGGAATATTAAAGCGGTCACGGAAGTGTTTAATTGCCTCCATGTCCATCTTCTTCACTTGGTGCGCAATGTTTTTACCTTCACCCGCTGTGCCCATGCCATAACCCTTAACGGTTTTAGCAAGGATGACCTGTGGGCGGCCTTTGGTGTTCACGGCTTTATGATATGCCGCGTAAACTTTCATTGGGTCATGGCCACCGCGGTTTAAGCGCCAGATGTCTTCGTCGGTCAGGTTTGAAACCATCGCTTTGGTTTCTTCGGTTTTGCCGAAGAAATGCTCACGGGTATAGGCACCGCCCTTCGCTTTGTAGTTCTGGTATTCGCCGTCGACGCTGTTTTGCATAATTTCAGCAAGCTTGCCTTCGGTATCACGGTACAACAATGGATCCCAGTAGCGCCCCCAAATTACCTTGATAACTTCCCAGCCTGCGCCACGGAATGTACCTTCCAGCTCTTGAATGATTTTGCCGTTACCACGTACCGGACCGTCTAAACGCTGCAAGTTACAGTTTACAATAAAGGTTAAGTTGTCTAAGCCTTCGCGCGTTGCCAAGCCAATAGCACCTAAGCTTTCTGGCTCGTCCACTTCGCCGTCGCCCAAGAAGCAATAAACGCGCTGGTTTGAACAGTCTTTAATGCCGCGATCAGTTAAGTACTTCAGGTAACGTGCCTGATAAATTGCCTGAATGGGACCAAGGCCCATAGATACAGTTGGGAACTGCCAAAAATCAGGCATTAAATGTGGGTGCGGATACGATGGCACGCCTTTGCCGTCTACTTCTTGACGGAAGTTATTCAACTGCTCTTCACTAATACGGCCTTCAAGGTATGCGCGCGCATAAATGCCCGGCGAAACGTGCCCTTGAACATACAGGTAGTCGCCACCGTCTTGATCAGTCGGAGCGCGGAAGAAATGATTAAAACCAACATCGTACAGCATGGCTGAAGAAGCAAAACTTGAAATGTGGCCACCTAATTCGAGGTCTTTTTTCGAACCACGCAGAACCATCGCCAATGCGTTCCAACGAATTGCAGCACGCACCCGCGCTTCAATTGAGCGGTCACCCGGCATGGTTGGCTCTTGACTAGCAGGAATGGTGTTCAGGTAAGCTGTCGTTGCGTTATACGGCAGATACGCACCGCTTCGGCGAGCCTTTTCAATGAGTGATTCGAGTAAGAAATGGCCGCGCTCGGCGCCGTCTTCTTCCAACACGACCTCGAGGGCTTCAAGCCACTCGCGCGTTTCTTGCGGGTCGATGTCGTCTTTTAAATGGTCAGTCATACTTCTGTCCTTACCCTTGCTGAGTTCGGCGTAGCGACCGCTGAATTCGTGACTGTTCACGATTCGAGGTGAGCAACGCATGTTCAATATAGGCTAGCAACTGATGGCAGGTTTCTCGAGCCTGCTCCGGTTCGCCAGCGGTAATGGCAGCCACAACTTGCTGCCGATGTTCGTGTAATTGCTGCATAACGCCCGGCTTGTGCGCTAGGTCCTGCAGGTTTTGAAGAATATTTTTCTGCAACAGTGGCAACATACTGCGCACCAAGTGCAACAGGATCACATTGTGCGAGGCTTCGGTAATACGCAAATTAAACTCGGTCAGCGCCTGCGCTTGTGCGGCGAGCTCCGCACCTGGGTCTAATTGCAGTGCGGTGAACGCTGATTTTATCGCCTCAATGTCGGCGCTGGTGCCACGCAACGCAGCGTAATATGACGAGATGCCCTCTAAGGCATGACGAAACTCGAGTAAATCAAATTGGGATTCTGGATGCTGCGCTAACAAGTTTAGTAACGGCTCTGCAACACGCTCTTGCATGTTATCGCAAACATAAGTGCCGCCACCTTGACGTCGCTCAACTAAACCACGTGCTTCAAGTTTCTGAATGGCTTCACGCAAACTCGGACGGGACACTGAAAACTGTGCGGCAAGATCGCGCTCAGACGGCAACCGCGCCCCGGCTTCGAGCGTGCCGTCAACAATCATGGCTTCAATGCGTTCCATGATCACATCTGAGAGTTTAGTCTGCTGAATGCGTTTGAATGTCATGAAAACCCGTTACTGGTTAGTCGTTATTGGTTATTCGTTATTCGTCGGTGGGTTTTTCGAGCAACCAATAACCAACAGCCAATAACGCTTTTGCTTTTATCTTTGGTAATACCAATAGACCAACATTGTAGATCAGGGTTTCGTAAAAACCAAACAGATTCCGACTAAACCCAACCGCCAATGGTTAATAATGCAACAAAAACGACGTATAACAAGAAGTTACGTTTAACCAGCGCCGTAGTGGTCGGAGCAGTGAGGTCATCAGCGAGTTCGCCTACCTTGGTCAACGCGATAAAGTTGTTTTGCGGTTTGTTGCCAATGGAGCTTAACCACACCGGCAGCGCTTTAGAGAAGTTACCGACCAGAAGAAAGCCCAACGTCATCAGGCGGGTTGGTAACCAGTTGATAATTTGATGCACGGTTTGCCAGCGCCGGCTTTTATTGTGACGCATGTCACGCAGCGTGGCGTAGACCAATGCACCGGTAACGCCCAACAACACGAAGTAGATCATCACTGCAAAATAGTGCCGCAGATGAATCCATAGCAATAGATGTTCAACCGGGGCGGGTTCTTTAAGCCCTGAGGCCTGTTGCAATAATTTCAGTTGGCGTGCTTGTTCCGCGCCGTCTTCTTCAGATTCGGCCTGTAAGTAACGCTTGTAAGCTGCACGCGCGGCGGGTGCCTGAATGGCGGCCAGTAAGCCGGCTGCACTTACCAGGAAGGTCAACAACACATTGTTGAGGAGCGCCAGCACAAAACCGATAAACAGCGCTGGAATAATTGCCCAGAGCACTTGGCCTAAATCGTGCTGACGCCAAGCCTCCAGTTGTGTGCCGCGCACCTGCCAATGTTGCCAACGTAAAATGATTCGCCGCCAATGCAAATTACGGGTAATTTCTAGCGTTCGTTCTAACGAATATGCAAGCAATATTACCAACAAATACATGCTTATACCTTCTTACTGAGCAATTGGTGGAACCGCTGCCAGTCAAATGCTGGGCCTGGGTCGGTTTTGCGCACTGGCGCAATATGTTCGTGCCCTACTATACGATGCCGCGTTAAGCCCGGGTAGTGTTCGATGAGTTGTCGGGCCACTTCAGCGAGGCGCTGGTACTGTTCATTAGTGTAGGGCTGGTGGTCGGTTCCCTCAAGCTCTATTCCAATTGTGAAGTCGTTACAGCGGCGGCGGCCGCAGTAATGCGAGCGCCCAGCATGCCATGCACGACGATGAAACGGCACATATTGAATCAATTCACCGTCGCGTCGAATGAAGCAATGCGCGGAAACACGCAGCCCCTCAAGCACAGCGAAATCTGGATGCGCGCTGGTATCCAATGTTCCCATAAACAAGTCGTCGATATACGGCCCACCGAATTCGCCGGCTGGCAGACTAATGCCATGCACCACCAACACGCTGATGTCGTTCGCGTCGGGGCGTTCGTCAGCGTGGGGTGATTCGCGATGTTGGGCCTGTGATAACCAGCCATCATTAATGTTAGGTGTTGTCATGTGTGTGACTTCATGTGCCTCGTTGTGCCTCGTTAACTAACCAAAGCTAACCAATGCGGTGCTAAGCAACAGCTACCACCATAGTTTTATCTTCAGTAATTTTATAGGCTTTTTATAAATCAGATGTAAGTTCAAAGCAAAATAACGTACCGACTCGAATAATCTAAATGTAATTAAATTTGATTACTTTTATTTATGTAACTATATTCAATTACTAATATATCAGTCGAGGGGAGTATCCGCTATGACGTCCAAACGCGCCGTGTTGACCGGTGAAGTCGTCGATTTACCAAATAATACGCCCCAAAGCAGTCGGCACTTAAGTGCGCACATTGAATTGGGACTGCGGTTACTCCATGACTATGTTCCGTTTTCCTATGATGTGTTTCGCGGCAAACACTTTGTTATCGAAACGGCGCAAGCACGTCATGCGCTTGATATTGCCATGCTGCTGCGGTTATTTCTTAAATCGAAACAACAACAGGATGATTGGGATGTACGAATTGGGGTTGGGTTAACCGAAGACTTATCGAACCAGGCACTGGCGTCTTTAAAGAAAGACCGGCTTATGGTTCTAACCGGAAGCCCCGGCACAGATGATCGGTTCAGATTAACAACTAAGTTTGCTGATACGTTGCTGTCGCAGTTAACGTCGACCCAAGCTCAGGTGCTCAGCTATTACCTGAGATTTATGCCGATAACCCATCAGGATTTAGCGGATAAACTGAATAAGTCGCGTGTCAATGTCACGCAGATACTTAATAGCACACATTACAAACTATTTGAGCTTTATTTAAAGGAAGCTCAAACTCTTCTAGGAGCCTCAAAATAATACCTTTTTGCAAATCTGGCTTGCCGGAAAAGGATCACTTTGGAACGCGTCTTTACCGAATATTTTCATTGTAAATTTGATCTATATCAAACTTCATACGACAATGCCCATACAAGCAACTGCAATATTGGTTCTTGATTTAGCAACGTTGAGTTGATAAAGGCAAACCCACCGAAAGGTGGCGACGCAAAGTTACCTGTCTAAAGGCTAACAAATTAGCCCATGATCGAGGAACCGCCACACATCGTTTTATACTGCGAAACACCTCGGTGTTTCTTAGCTTGCTGTGGTTTTTAGTGGCAGTTTTCATCCTCTTACTGTCCCCTCTCAATGTTGTTCTTTTTAAACGTATTTATACGTTCACAGATTTGTGGAGAGAACACATGAAAAAGATTTTACTCACGACTATCATTACTTCAGCCTTAATGGCATCGGCTCATGCTGCAACCGAAACTTCAACCTTTGAAGTTACTGCTGAAGTTGCTGCAAGCTGCCAAATCACGACCAATCCGTTGGCATTCGGTGCATTTGACCCGTCGGTAGGCACCACAGGTTCAGCGGCACTTGATGTTGCCTGCACTTCTGGCTCTACCGGCACAGTCACGTTAGCTTCAGCAAATACTTGGAGCATGATCGACGGAGCCAACACTCTTGCGTATGGATTATACACAGACTCAGCGCATACAACTGTGTGGGATAGCGCGACAATTGGCCAATCGGTAACGGGCGCTGGTTTATCAACCCCAACCAACTTTACTGTTTACGGGAAAATTGATGCTCAGCCGAGCGCTGCGGTTTCCGCTGCGTACGCCGACACTGTTACTGTAACTGTAACTTACTAAGCAGGATGCTTATGAGCCTTTTACATCGAATAAAAGGTTATGATCAGCGGGTTAGTCAAACTAGCCCGCTGAGTTTATTGGGGCGCACACGCACAGTTTGGCTGGTGGTTTTAATCATTCTAGGACTGCTCAACATTGCCGAAGCTGGCTCGCTTGGGGTTTCCCCTGTTCGCGTAGATTTATCGACGCAGCAGCGCGTCGCATCCATAACCGTAACAAACTCAAGTAACGAGCCGAAAACCATACAAATGCGTTTATATAAGTGGCATCATGACGGCACTCAAACCAACTTGGAAAAAACTAAAGATATACTTCCAGCCCCCCCGATTGCTGTGATTCCTCCTAAGCAGTCACAGTTATTACGTGTCGGACTTCGCACCAAGCCAGGCTCAAAGCTCGAGAAAAGTTATCGTTTAATGATTGAAGAAATCCCTTCGCAACAGAATGTTGGGGTAGCTTTAGCACTTCGAATTTCTATTCCCGTATTTGTGAAGCCCGAAGTATCCGTGCATGCGCAACTGTCCTGGAGTATTGAATCTTTGAACGGCAAAAAATTCCTGCGTGTGGATAATCATGGCAATGGCCATGCCAAACTTAATGATTTTAAGGTTGCACCCGCCGTTCTTAAAACAGCCGCACCAACGAGTAATGTTTACGTTCTACCCGGTGCACATTTTCGTTGGGAACTAACATCACAGTTCAATTCTCACCAAGCGTTGCAGGTTGAAGCCATTGTTCACGGAAAAGAAATTTCGTTGGCTGTGCCGCCGCATTAAAGCTTCACAACCCATTATCTATTTTGCCATTGCGTATGCACTGGTCGGTTACCTGCTATTCTCCCAACCGTCAGCCCAAGCGCAAAGCACGATTGCGAGCACTGAATCAAGCATTGATGCAGTGCGTTTGGGGAAATGGCCAAATAAGTCGCGCCTCGTATTCGAAGGGCGCGAAGGAATGCACGCCCAAGTAATTTCGGGCAGCCAAGCGACCATTATTCGCTTGCGTCTTAGTTTACCGAGCCCCCACCATACGACGTCTTGGCTGAAAAACATCGTTCCACAAAATCATCACGCCATCAAAAGTCTATTAGTTACTGACATTTCAGCAACTCAAGTTGAGCTTACTGTTCATTTTTACCGCCCAACCGTAGCGGAAATTTTTAATCTGCGCGCTATGGAGGGGTTTCAACCACGTTTGGTCATCGATTTTTACGAAGCTGATTTTGCCCTCGAAGAGCTTTGGGTAGATGTGAACATTAACGGCAATAGCGGATTCGGTACCGTATTGGCTTTGGCGTTTGAAGACAACGACGTACTCATTTCAGAAAGCGATTTAAAAATGTGGCGCGTGAAATTACTTAAATCAGGTTACCTAGAGTACTTTGGTGAGAACTACTATTCACTTCACGACTTGGGGATTGGTTTTCTACTGAATCGCGCCCAATTGCAATTGAACATTCAAATCCCAGCTCAACAGTTTGCGAAACTAAATCTACAAGGCCACCAACGGCAAGACGTTCAGCTCACGCGGTCAAATTTTGGTTTTTATTTAAATTACGATCTAACCGCATATCGGCACAACGCCACAACCAGTGGTTCTGGGTATGCGGAACTCGGTATTTTCAACCATTTTGGAACGCTAAATCATCGAACCATTGCTCGTTATGACGATGCAACCCAGCAGTCTGAAATGGTTCGCTTAGATACAGTTTGGCGAAGCGATTTCCCAGACGCAATGGCGTCACTCTATTTGGGAGATTTTATAACACGCACTGCTTCATGGAATCGTAACCTGCATGCAGCAGGGATCAAGTGGGAAACCAACTTCGAAACGCAACCTGAGCTCATTAAGCAACCAACCCTAGCGTTTACTGGATTAGCAACGGAACCCTCAACGGTCGATCTATTCATTAACGATGCATTACGGTTTCGTAGGGACATTCCAGCGGGTCCATTTTCAATTGATGACTTACCCACGATAACCGGGTATGGCGATGTGCAGATGGTGATAACTGACGCCCTTGGCCGCACACAGCGGGTCACACAAAATTATTTCACCGACCGGCGCTTGCTGCGCACGGGACTGCATGAATATTCCTATGCTCTTGGCTCTATTCGTCGTAACTATGGCTTTGCCGACAGCGACTATCATCACTGGCTTGCCAATGCTTATCATCGCATCGGTATCTCCAACAACTGGACTGCAGAATACGCCGCGCGATTTAGTAGCGCCTATGAAATGCTTAGCTTAGGTTCTGTTTTTACCTTACCTTGGCACAATTCACTTAACTTTTCTGTAGCGGCGAGTCGCAGCGACGGGCGTCACGGTCAATTGATTCAGCTTGGTGTTCAACATCAGCGCCGCGGATTCAACTTCGGCGTTGACGCACAAAAGTCATTCAACGACTTTCAAATTGACCCACCGCAAGTGGAATCTTTACTGCTACCGGAGTTTCAACTGACATCCTTCATCAGTTGGTCTTCGGCGGACTTAGGCAGTTTTAGGGTCGCTTACACGGAACAACAACGCATCACACAAGATGTTGCATTTATCAACGCAGGATATTCAACAAGTCTGAATAATTGGGGGTATTTATCATTAAACGCCGTAAAGTTTTTGAATGATAAAAACGATTTCCAATTATCGTTGACATTAAACTTCCCGTTGGGCGAGCGTACTAACTTCACGACAGGAGCTACAAGATATTCCGATCGAAAACGTGGTTATGCTCAATTGCAACGTCAAGCACCAACCGGATATGGCTTAGGTTATCGCATAAGACAAGGGTTACTAACACAGCCTGTTACGCAAGCCGAAGTTCAAGCCAAAACTCCGGTAGGCAACTATCAGCTTAGCTATGAGAACAATCCACAGTGGGCCTCGGTTAACCGTGAAACATCCGCATATCGGTTTTCTGCTCGCGGATCACTTAGCGCGGTTGGCGGTTACATATCCGTTGGCCAACCAATTCATGATAGTTTCGGTTTGGTGCGCTTGCCCGAATTCCCCAACGTACGTATATATTCAGACAACCAACACGTGGCAACCACCGACCATGACGGTACAGCGCTGATTCCTAGACTTCGAGCCTACCAACGCAACCGAATTCGTGTCGACGCCAAAGACATACCTTTACACGCTGATTTTTCGTCGTTGCAACAGGAAATTTCGCCGTATCATAGAAGCGGTGTGGTTATTGAGTTTCCAATCTCAAACAATATGAGCATTGTGGCTAATGTCGTTGACACGAATGGTGAATATATTCCAGTAGGCGCTCAGGCATTCCTAAACGCCACTAACGCCCCCGTGACGATTGGCTATGATGGTTTGCTGTATTTAACGTCGGCACCACCGGACAGTGAAAATAGACTTAAAGTAACCGTTAATTATTACGCACAGAAGAAACGCGTAACCTGTGTCATAAATATCCCAATACCACAATCTACGGATAAACGCGTAGATTTAGGAGTAACACCATGTCTTTAGCTGTTCGGGCACATAAATATTTGAGCGTTTTGGTGGTGATAGCTATCTCCATTCAACAAGCTGCGGCATCGTGTACACTCACTGCTCAGGGAGTACGTTTTGGTCCCTATGATGCGCTTTCGATTAGCCCAGCAGAAAGCACTGGCGCCGTTGAGGTGACCTGTACAGTTCCTACCAGCTACCAACTATCATTAAGCAGTGGCAATGGCGTGTTTACCGAACGCACAATGGTAAATGGCTCGCACACGCTTATCTACAATTTATATACGGACGCAAGTTATTCGTTTATTTGGGGAGATGGAACTGGCGTGACGCAAGTGGTGAATGGTTACACCGAAAGTACAACCATTCATGACATATTTGGTCGAATTCCTGCTAATCAAGATGTTGCCGTTGGTTCATACAACGACTTTATCGTTGTTACGATTGAATTTTAATCCTAAATACGCCTTGTTAGATGCGCTTTCGCCCCCTAAAATAAGTGCAACCCTGAAGCAACGTCCATTACATAAATAAAGGCTCCCCATGGAAACCCGTGTCGACTCCACACTCTTGGTCACTGATCGCGAGCACATGGTGCAGCGCGCCCTGCAAGAAGACTTAAACGGACTCGCTGCTGATTTAGACATTACTGCGCAACTGATACCTGCCACCGAACAAGCGCGTGCCACTATTATTACCCGAGAAGATGCCGTGGTCTGCGGTGTTGATTGGGTGAACGAAGTGTTTAAGCAGCTCGGCAGTGACGTTACGGTAAACTGGTTGGTGGCCGATGGCGATATGGTTGATGCCGACTCCGTACTGTGTGAACTGGAGGGCCCCGCACGTGTCATTCTAACTGGCGAACGCACTGCACTTAATTTTCTGCAAACGTTATCGGCCATCGCGACCACCACAGCCCATTATGTTCGGCATTTAGAAGGTAGTGAAACGCGGTTGCTGGATACTCGCAAGACAGTTCCTGGTTTGCGTACAGCATTAAAGTACGCCGTAGCCTGCGGCGGCGGCTTTAATCACCGTATTGGATTGTATGATGCCTACCTTATTAAAGAAAACCACATCATGGCATGTGGCGGTATTATGCAAGCAATTGGTAAAGCTCGCGAACTAAATCCAGGTAAGCCCGTCGAAGTGGAAGTCGAAAATTTAGACGAATATTATGATGCTCTGCGCGCAGGGGCAGACATAATTATGCTCGATAACTTCTCTTTACATGATATTTACACGGCTGTAGAACAACGTACTGGCTCGACACGCTTAGAAGTGTCCGGCAACATTACTGATAAGCGCTTGACTGAGTTAGCATTAACCGGTGTCGACTATATCTCTTCTGGCGCTTTAACAAAAAATATACATGCCATTGACCTTTCTTTAAGATTTCAAAAACTTTAACTATTGACGAATTAAATTGATCTGCTATGTTTTAGAGGCAATGCGCAACTAAAAGCCCCCACTGTCGAATGAAAAGACAGGAATGGTGGTTCTTAGGTGCCAGGCATGCTTTAAAAGGCAAAGCTACTGAGAGGTAGTGACGCAAAACCTCCGGTCCAACTGGTATGGGCGGCTTAACTGCCAACCAAATTAGCGGATAGCGGGGCTGCAGGCTAAAGTCTGGTGGATGGAGTAGCTTTCCGATGTTATGTCGACAAAGCAAAAACCACTTGTTCTTTCGGCTGATGCAGATGACTTGTTGTGGTTGATTTTTGGAACCATCCAAGTGCTGACTGTGCATCTGGATGCTACTTAAACAGACACAACAACAACTAATAAGTTCGAAATTACTTTCGGGAGATATTTCATGAAAGCGCAAGTACAAAAAGGTTTTACCCTAATCGAATTGATGATCGTTGTTGCGATCATTGGTATCTTGGCAGCTGTAGCAATTCCAATGTACAGCGACTACACCCAACGTGCTAAAGCTTCTACTGGTTTAGCTGCATTGGCAAATTACAAAACTACTGTAGCTATGTGCTATCAGACATACGGCGCGTTGACTAACTGCAATGCGACTACTGGCCCTGTTGTAGACGACCCAAATACTACTGAAGACGAGACTGCTGCAGGTAACCCAACTCCGATTCCACCAGCAATTACCGATGGTGATAACGTGAATGGTGTCACCTCTGCAAATGTTCAAGGTGGTGTCATATCGGCCACATTGGAAGCTGTAGATGTTGACGGAACACCAATTAACGTAACTATCAAACCAACTGCTTCAACTGGTGGTGGTGTATTGACTTGGACCATCGGGTGCTCGGATTACTCTAAAGGCACACGAGTAGATGGTTGTTCAGCAGAACCTGAACCAGCTGCTTAAAATCTATTACAGAAATAGTTAACACTTAAGCGGTATAATGCTATAAAGGCCTCAAACCGAACTATGTTTGAGGCCTTTTGCTTTAACCTGCTAACTTGGGTAAAAAAACATGCTGCACCACTCCCTCGCGGCGCTGCTGCTGCGTGACAAACTTATCCCTGAAGAAAAACTCACCCGTTGCAGTGAGTATGCTTGGGAAAATAAGCTTCCTTTTAGTGCCTGCTTAATTGAACAAAAGCTTATTTCGCCAAGCGAACTTGCCAACTTTTGTTACCTCGAGTCCAACGCGCCCTGGCTTGATCTCGACGCTTTTAACGCCGATTACATACCTCAAGAATTCATCAACGAACGTTTAATTCGTAAGAACCACGCGATTCCACTCTACCTGCGCGGCAATGTGCTTTATGTGGCTGTTTCTGATCCAACTCGGATTGAAACGCTCGATGAATTCCAGTTCCGTACACGTATGCAAACGGAAGCGGTACTCGTTGAAGAAAGCAAACTGCAAAAACTGATTGATACGGTGCTGGAAAACGACTCTTCGGCGCTGGGTGTTACTGCGGAAGATGAACAAGAACTTCGCGATATCGATGCCACGGATGATCGCCAGGATGATACTGGCACGGTATCAGCAGACGTAAAAAATGACGCGCCCATTGTTATTTACATCAACAAGATGTTGTTAGATGCCATTAAACGCGGTGCCTCGGATTTGCACTTCGAACCCTATGAGCAGGAATATCGGGTGCGCTTTCGTATCGATGGCGTGTTGCATGAAATTGCCAAACCACCAGTGCAGCTAGCAGGCCGCATCGCAGCGCGGTTAAAAGTTATGTCGCAGCTTGATATTGCCGAGCGCCGACTGCCCCAAGATGGACGTATAAAACTCAAACTTTCCAAACATAAAGCCATAGATTTCCGGGTTAGCTCATTGCCGACTTTGTACGGCGAGAAAATTGTATTGCGGATACTTGATGCCGCAGCTGCCATGATCGGTATCGAATCACTCGGTTATGAACCGGATCAGCAAAAGCTTTATGAAGAAGCACTAGAAAAGCCGCAGGGCATGATATTAGTTACCGGCCCAACGGGTTCAGGTAAAACCGTATCACTGTATACAGGCCTCAATATTCTTAATACCCCCGAACGCAATATTTCTACCGCCGAAGACCCTGTAGAAATTAACTTAATGGGGATTAACCAGGTTCAAATTAATGTGAAAGCCGGTTTGGGTTTTGCTGATGCGCTGCGCTCGTTTTTGCGGCAAGACCCTGACGTGGTCATGGTTGGCGAGGTACGTGACTTAGAAACAGCAGAAATTGCGATTAAAGCGGCGCAAACGGGTCACTTAGTGCTATCTACGTTGCACACGAACTCAGCCGCCGAAACACTGACTCGTCTCATGAACATGGGCGTGCCCGCCTACAACATTGCGGGCTCTGTGACACTCATTATTGCGCAGCGACTGGCGCGACGCCTCTGCGGCCACTGCAAGGAAGAAGAAAAACTTCCAAAAGAAGAAATGCTGCGCCAGGGTTTTAGTGAAGAACAGGTAAAAACTGCCACTGTTTATAAAGCGGTGGGTTGCGATCAGTGCACGAACGGTTATAAAGGTCGTACAGGTGTATACGAGGTAATGCCCATTACACCCAACATCGCAGACCTTATAATGACCGGTTCATCGTCGTTGGATATTGCCAAACAAGCACGCAAAGATGGTATTAACTCTTTGCGCGAATCGGCATTGCTTAAGGTCGCCAAGGGCACCATTAGCTTGATTGAAGCCAACCGCGTGACCAACTTCTAATTCGACTTACCAGAAGAATAAACAAAATAATAATCAGAATAAGTAGGTGCAGTAATGGCAAAAAAACCTCAGACCATGAAAGAAATCACCGAGTTTGCCTGGACTGGTATCAACAAACGCGGACAGAAAGTTAAAGGCGTGATGCGCGCTGATAGCGACCGCATGGTGCGTACCAAGCTGCGCGACCAAGGCGTAATGCCGAAAAGCGTGAAGAAAAAGGGCAAGCCGTTACTAGGTGACAAAAAGATTGTTGGTGCTGATATTGCGTTATTTACGCGCCAAATTGCCACCATGCTTGCTGCTGGTGTGCCGCTATTGCAGTCATTGGAAATGGTGGCCAAAGGCGTTGAGAAAGTCAAAGTTCGTAACCTCATGCTAACCATAGCCAACGATGTCGCTGCAGGCTCACCGTTAGCTGGTGCTTTGCGCAAACACCCAGACGTATTTGATAGTTTGTATTGTGATTTAGTTGATTCCGGCGAGCAGTCCGGCTCACTCGAAACCATCTTTGACCGTATCGCTACGTACCGGGAAAAGTCCGAACAATTGAAGGCGAAAATCAAGAAAGCTTTGGTGTATCCAGCCTCTGTTATCGTGGTCGCAATTGCCGTAACAATTATTTTGCTGGTATTCGTGGTACCACAGTTTGAGGCGGTGTTTAAAGACTTCGGTGCTGAACTGCCTGCCATGACGCAATTTGTGGTTACCTTATCGGAAATCGTCCAAGCCTACTTTTTATACGTTATCGCTGGATTTATCGTGGCTGGTTGGTTGTTCAAACGGGCCTATAGTAAAAGCCAAGCGTTGCGCGACAAAGTGGATAAGTACTCGCTAAAAATTCCTGTCATTAAAGAGATTTTAAATAAGGCCGCAGTAGCCCGTTTTGCCCGTACGCTGTCGACCACTTTTGCCGCTGGTGTGCCGCTGATTAGCGCACTTGATTCAGCAGCAGGCGCATCGGGTAATGCTGTCTATCGCGACGCTATTTTCCGCATCCGCGATGAAGTGACGTCGGGCATGCAAATGAACACGGCCATGCAATCGCAGGACTTGTTCCCTACCCTTGCCGAGCAGATGGTTTTTATCGGCGAAGAATCCGGTTCATTGGACGACATGCTTGCGAAAGTTGCCGATATTTACGAACGCGAAGTTGACGACTTAGTCGATAACCTAACCGCACTGCTCGAACCGATGATCATGGTTGTTATCGGGGTGCTGGTAGGTGGTTTGATTGTCGCCATGTACTTGCCTATCTTCTCACTCGGTAAGGTGGTGAGCTAACGTGGATATTATCTTTGATTATCCAGCGCATACCTGGTGGGTTACGGTGGTCGGGTTACTTCTTGGCTTAGTGGTTGGCAGTTTTTTAAATGTGGTGATTGGCCGTTTCCCTGTGATGATGCAACGCCAATGGCAGCGTGAATGCGCGGAAGTTTCCGGCACCGCGCCTGAACCCCAAGTGCCCTTCAATTTGGCCACTCCCAATTCGCACTGTCCCAAATGCAAAACCCCCATCAAATGGTACGACAACATTCCGGTTATCAGCTGGTTGTTGTTGCGCGCCAAGTGCCGCAGTTGTGGCACCAAAATTTCAGTACGTTACCCGCTGATAGAGCTACTCACAGGAATCGTTTTCGCGTTGATTGTGTGGAACCTTGGCTTCAGCATCACTACCTTCGTGTATTTGTTTTTAACCTGCTTGCTAATCAGCATGTTTTTTATTGATGCCGACCACATGCTGTTGCCTGACCAAATGACCTACCTGATGCTGTGGACTGGCTTAGGCTTTGCAATTTATAGCGCACATATACCACTGCAAGATGCCGTGATTGGTGCCATAGCGGGCTATTTAGCCCTCTGGAGCGTCTACTGGGCGTTTAAACTGCTAACGGGCAAGGAAGGCATGGGGTATGGTGACTTTAAGCTGTTAGCGGCGTTTGGGGCCTGGCATGGCTACCAGATGTTACCCGTTACCATCATTGCTGCTGCTGGCAGTGGCGCAGTTATCGGTATTGCCTGGCAATTTATTCATCGTAACAAACAAGGCCAGCCCATACCTTTTGGTCCATTTCTAATTTGTGGCGGTGTGATTGCCATGCTGTGGGGTGAGCAGATAATGCACAGCTACTTGAACTGGGTGTATGGCTAATGTTTGTGGTGGGAGTTACCGGCGGCATTGGTAGCGGCAAAACCACCGTCACCGACTTGTTTAAAGCGCACGGAATTACCATTGTCGACGCCGACGTGATTGCCCGCCATATTATGGATATTGGCAGCCCCGCTTTAGCTGCTGTTGAACAACGGTTCGGCACTGCTGCATTGAACGATAACGGCAGTTTGAATCGGGCGTGGCTACGCGAGCGCATTTTTAATCACCCCGAAGACAAGCAATGGCTGAATGACCTCACCCACCCACTTATTCGCGAACAGTTACTGCGCGAACTCGAAGCGGCCACGTCGCCCTACGTGATTCTCTCGGCGCCCTTACTGGTCGAGAACCGCCTCACCACGCTTTGTGATAGGGTACTGGTTGTTGATGTCAGTGAAGCGACGCAAATTGAACGTACGCTTGCACGTGATGATGTATCCAGAGCGCAGGTGCAGGCCATTATCGACGCCCAAGCAACGCGCCAGCAACGCTTGGATGCTGCCGACAATGTCATCCACAATGAAGGCGACCGGAACCTTCTTGTCAGCCAAGTTGAACAATTGCATGAAATTTACCTGCGCTTAGCAGATACCAGTAAGCCAAGTGATTGAAAGTTCGCTGTAAGCAGCTATGATAGAGGCCATGAATAACAATAATAATACGGCGACTATTGAATACGAGTACCCGCTACTAGAGCGGGTGCGCACTTATTTGCGCCTGGAGCATATTGTTCATGCGCTGCAACCAAGTACCCCTGTCAGCCAGCAGAATTTTACCCGTTATTTTAGCGCGTTATTTTCTGTGCTCGATTTATGCGAGCGCAGCGACGTGCGCACAGATGTACAAAAAGATTTAGAACGCCGCAAAGCCCAGCTGAAAATTTGGGCTGAACACCCGGATGTGAATCAACAGCAACTGCAAGAAACCATGCAACGGGTTGGTGATGCGCTGCAAGCTATTCAGCCCATGAGTCGCGTAGGCAGTAACCTTAAGCAAGACCGCTTACTTAGTGCAATTCGTCAGCGGTTCGCAATGCCCGGTGGCACCTGTAATTTTGACGTGCCGCAGCTGCATTTTTGGCTGCATCAACCGCAGGAAGTGCGTGACGCAGACACCAATCGCTGGTGGTCTGAATTGGACGTATTGGTGAACGGTTTACTGTTGGAGTTGGAGCTGATGCGCGGTCAAGCGCGGTTTCAAACAGCCAGCGCGCCCAATGGATTACTGCAAGAAAGCACTGAGCCGTTAAGCTTGTTGCGTATTCGTGTGGCGGCCGACTTGCCTGCTTACCCAGTTATTTCTGGGCATAAACAACGCTTTAGTATTCGCTTTTTGCGTTATGAGCCGGTGAACGGCAAAGCCTCTTATGACCAAAACATTGAATTTGAACTTGCGCTCTGCCCGTAACCCTCTGTCCGGTCTATAACGTTAATAACCGCTCGATAATTGCTTCGTTGGCTGCTGGAAACGGATAGGCTTCAAGCTGATGCACTGGCACCCAAGCCCATTCCTGCCCTTCTTTTTGCTGCACAGCACCACGAAACGCGGTGACCATCCACACGTCCAGAAGCACCTGCTTATCGGGGTAATCGAATTGAATGGCAGTTAACGGTGAGGCGGCATCCACCGTGATATTACATTCTTCATGCAACTCACGACACAATGCGCTGTAAACGTCTTCGTTGGCTTCCACTTTGCCGCCGGGAAACTCCCACTTATTGCCTTGATGCAAATGGGCGTGGCGACGGCTAATGAACACATCACCGTTGGTGTTTTGAATCACACCAACGGCAACATGTACGCGTTTAGATTTTGCCATGGCACTGTTTAAATTTCTTACCTGAACCACAGGGGCATGGGTCGTTGCGGCCAACTTGCTTGGCTGAACTGGCTTGCGCCGGAGCTTCGCTGGTACCACTAGTTGGCGCACCTTCGTGCTGATATTCTTTTTGCTGTGACGCTTCTGCAGCGCGGCGTTTGGCTTCAACCGCTTCTACTTCTTCTTCAGCACGCACACGTACTTTGCTGAGAATTGTGACCACTTCAAGCTTCAATGCTTCAAGCATTTCGGCAAAGAGTTCAAAGGCTTCACGCTTATATTCTTGTTTCGGGTTCTTCTGCGCATAACCACGTAAGTGAATACCTTGGCGCAGATGATCCATCGCCGCGAGATGCTCTTTCCAGTGCATATCAAGGCTTTGCAGCATGATGGTTTTCTCGAACTGACGAATTACTTGCTCGCCAACCATTTGTTCTTTGTCACGGTAAGCTTTCACCAGCTCATCAAGAATGCGTTCGCGCAATACTTCTTCGTGCAATTTATCGTCTTCGTCTAACCATTGCTTAATTGGCAACGGTAGGGCGAAGTCGGCACGCAAGCGCTCTTCTAATCCGTCTAAATCCCACATTTCCAGCAATGACTGCGGCGGAATGTACTCGCTGATCACGCGATCAATCACATCGGCGCGAATCACTTCGATGGTTTCTGAAATATCGCCTTCATCGAGCAGTTCGTTGCGTTGCTCGTACACCACTTTACGCTGGTCATTGGCAACATCATCGTATTCAAGCAATTGTTTACGGATATCGAAGTTGCGGCCTTCCACTTTGCGTTGTGCGTTTTCAATAGCGCGGCTGACCCACGGATGCTCAATGGCTTCACCTGGCTTCATGCCAAGGCGTTTCATCATGGTGGCCATGCGCTCTGATGCAAACATGCGCATCAAGGCATCTTCAAGTGACAAGTAGAAGCGTGACGAACCTGGGTCACCCTGACGGCCTGAACGACCACGTAACTGGTTATCGATACGGCGTGATTCATGACGCTCGGTACCAATAATATGCAAACCACCCGCTTCTATGACTGCGTCGTGACGTTTCTGCCACTCGGCTTTCACTTCTTCAATTTTTTCTGGGCTTGGATCGTTCAGCTCAGCAATTTCAGTTTGTAAGTTGCCACCCAATACAATGTCGGTACCGCGGCCAGCCATGTTGGTGGCGATAGTGATTGCACCTGGCATACCCGCTTGCGCAACAATTTCAGCTTCACTGGCGTGAAATTTTGCGTTCAGTACTTTGTGCGGAATCTTTTTCTTCTTCAGTAGCTTCGACAGCAGCTCTGAGGTTTCAATTGAAATGGTACCCACCAACGCAGGGCGTTTGGCAGCACGGCATTCTTCAATATCGGCCACAATGGCGTCGTATTTTTCTTCAGCAGTAATAAAGATCAAGTCTGCACGGTCATCACGAATCATTGGCCGGTTGGTTGGAATCACCACTGTTTCCAAGCCATAAATAGACTGGAACTCGAACGCTTCCGTATCGGCAGTACCTGTCATACCTGCCAGCTTGGTGTACAAGCGGAAGAAGTTCTGGAAGGTGATTGACGCCAAGGTTTGGTTTTCGTTTTGAATTTTAACGCCTTCTTTGGCTTCAATGGCTTGGTGCAAGCCTTCTGACCAACGACGCCCTTCCATGGTACGACCGGTGTGTTCATCAACAATGATGATTTGGTCGTCTTTGACAATGTAGTCGACGTCTTTTTGGAACAAGTGATGCGCACGTAACGCTGCGTTGACGTGGTGCAGCAGGGTAATATTTGCGGCAGAGAACAAAGAGTCGTCTTCGGCCAACATGCCACGTTCTTTTAGAATTTCTTCCACGTGCTCCTGACCGTGTTCGGTCATGTGTACTTGCTTAGACTTTTCATCAATGGTGAAGTCACCCACACCGCGCTCTTCTTCGGTGTCTTCTTTTTCCTGACGCTCTAGCAAAGGTACAATGTCATTCATTTTCATGTACATTTCTGAGCTGTCTTCGGCGGCACCTGAGATGATCAACGGGGTACGCGCTTCGTCAATCAAGATGGAGTCCACCTCATCGACAATTGCATAGTTCAATTCACGCTGCACGCGTTCTTGTGGGCTGAACGCCATGTTGTCGCGCAGATAGTCGAAGCCAAATTCGTTGTTGGTGCCGTAGGTAATATCGGCGGCATAAGCTTCGCGCTTTGCCTGCGGGTTCATACCTGGAATATTGAACGCAACACTAAGACCTAGGAATTCAAACAAAGGACGGTTGGTTTCGGCATCGCGGCGCGCCAAATAGTCGTTTACGGTAACAATATGAACGCCTTTACCAGAAAGTGCATTCAGGTAGGCAGACAAGGTGGCGGTAAGGGTTTTACCTTCACCGGTACGCATCTCGGCAATGCGGTTGTCGTTCAAAATCATACCGCCCACCAACTGCACGTCGAAGTGGCGCATTTTAAACACCCGCTTCGATGCTTCGCGCACGGTGGCAAAGGCTTCGACAAGTAGGTCGTCTAACTTTTGGCCTTGCTCGACACGCTGCTTAAATTCAACGGTTTTTTGTTTGAGTTCTTCGTCGCTTAACGCTTCAAATTCAGGTTCAAGCGCATTAATTTGCTGAACCTTTTTTTGTAAACCTTTAAGAATGCGATCGTTGCGGCTACCAAATACCTTGCGGAATAAACTACCTAACATGTGAATCTAATTTCCTGTTGTAGCAATCACTCGGCTTTAGTCAGCCGAGCGATAGACATATTTGTATGGGTCGATTTGACGGTTATTACGTAACACTTCGTAGTGCACATGCGGCCCTGTTGAGCGCCCTGTGCTACCGATAAGAGCGATTTGCTGCCCCCGTGTTACCACGTCACCTTCTTTGACTAACAGCTCTTTGCTGTGGCCGTAGCGGGTTTTTAAACCGCCCCCATGGTCAATTTCGATTAACTTGCCATAACCTGAGCGCTCACCAGCCCACGTTACAACGCCAGCACCCGTCGCATAAACACCGGCACCTTCTTCAAGGCTCGCGAAATCTAGGCCTTTGTGCATTGCGGGACGACTATTAAACGGGTCTTTACGAATTCCGTATTGCGAAGACAGCCAACCAGACTCAATGGGACGTCCGGCAATGTAGCTCTCTGCTGAGATATGGTGACTCATCATCACAGACTCAAGGAGTGCAAGCTGTTTTTGTTTGCTGGAAAGCTCACCGAGCATGCCTTCGATTTGGTCGATGACATCGCGGCCATCTACTTTTGGCGCATCGATGATTGAGGCCTCGGGGCCACCCATGACTTCAACCAGGGGTTCGTCAAAAGCGAACTCACCGTTATCTAAGTCAGCCACAGAGGCTAAACGTTGCCCTAAGGCATCTAAACGGCGTAACTGTGACTGCATCTCACCCAAATAGATGGTCATGGCAGTCAGTTTTTTCTCGGTCTCGTTTTTTAATTCGAGCACCGCCTGCTCTTGTGCAGCCAATGCCAGTTTTTCTTCTGTAATTTTTGCCCGCGCGCTATCTGGGTCTAGCCCCTGATGCGCCCACGGCTTCGTCACAGCAAGTACACCAAACGCAGCAAGGCCAGCCAGCGACAGGATACGTCGACGACTTAGCGCAAAACTGAATTTAACTTTGGTGCCTCGGTAGAAGACTGATAAACTCATGCAATCTCTCGCTGCTAATTATATATGTTATGGCACGAAAACGACCACGCGATATTCAACAACTGTTCGGCGGTCAGCGCTTACAGCGTTTTACTGACTTTACAGAGCAATACCAACGCTGGCAACAGCAATTGCAACAATGTTTTGATGCACTGCAGCTGTCGCCTTTATTGGCACATTGTAAAGTGGTGTCGGTTCGTGCGCACACCCTTGTGCTGGAAGCCTCATCAGCGGCCTTGGCCAATCGAATAAAGCTGCAGCAAAGCCGCATTATAACGCATTTTCAATCTGAATCTACGGGGCATATTTCGCGCCTTGAAGTGCAGGTGCGTCCACAAATGCGTACGCCTTTGGCGCAAAGCATGGAAAAACCTACGCAAGCTGTTCAAAAAACAGGCAATAACGATGATGAAACGGTTGCGAAATTACGGCAACAGGCGGAATTATGTGAGGAGCCACTGCGCTCGCAGCTGCTCGCTTTGGCGGAGAAATACGAGAAAAACTAAAAACAAAAGCGATATTAGCTATTGGATATTGGCGGAAACAAAAAGACCGCTTCCAGCCTCAGCGGTCTTCTCTAATATCTAATATCTAATATCGTACTTGCTTTTCTACGCCAGCGATGGGTTCGCGAAGGCGATTGGCGCGCTTTCTGCTTCAGCTTCGAAGGTGACGAATTCCCACGCTTCTTGATTCTGCAATACCGCACGCAACAATTGATTGTTTAGCGCATGGCCTGATTTGAAAGCACGTAAGTTACCCAGAATTGCATAACCGCCCATGTATAAGTCGCCAATTGCATCTAAAATTTTATGTTTGACGAACTCGTCGTCGTAACGCAAACCGTCGTTATTTAGAATACGGAATTCGTCCAATACCACGGCGTTATCAAAGCTGCCGCCTAACGCAAGGTTATTAGCGCGCAGCATTTCGATGTCTTTCATGAAGCCGAAAGTGCGTGCACGACTGATTTCTTTAATAAAATTACTGCTATTAAAGTCAATACTCAGCACTTGCCCGGTATCTGCAATGGCCGGATGGTCAAAGTCGATGGCAAAGTCGATACGGAATCCATTATGGGGTAGTAGTTCCGCCCACTTGTCATCTTCTTCAACACGAATCGGCTGTTTAATCTTAATAAACTTTTTCGCGGCGCCTTGCTCTTCAATTCCCGCGCTCTGCAGCAGGTATACAAAGGGGTGTGAGCTACCATCCATGATCGGGATTTCATGGCTATCAACTTCAATGATCAGGTTATCGATGCCCATCGCCGCAACGGCCGCAAGCAAGTGCTCTACGGTTGATACACGAACGTTGTCATCATTGATCAGACAGGTACACATACGCGTATCCCGCACTAACTCAGCGTTAGCAGGAATATCTACAGCAGGGTTTAAGTCTACGCGACGAAACACCAGACCTGTATTCGCAGGTGCTGGGCGCAGCGTAAGCTGAACCTTATTGCCTTTATGCAAACCAACACCAGTGGTTGCAATCGGCTGCTTGATTGTACGTTGTTTAATCATGTCTGTTCTTCTTCTCATCAAGTCTTTTGACCAGCAAAAGGCGCGATAGTTTAACGGATTATCTAAAAAACCGCAAGAAAACGACGTTTCTAATCGACTTGACGGCGCAAAAATGCCGGGATGTCGAGATAATCCATGTCTTTGCCTTGATTTGCCTGAGGTTTTGCCGTCGGTTTACTTGCTACCGGCTCGGCTTCCACAGATTCTTCATCAGCTTCTGGTTCAATGTTGCGTGCAGTTGCAGTATTGCCGTAACTGCCACCACTGCTGGTGCTGCTACCACTGCTTCGGCTACCATAGCTTGGTGCAGGTTCACGACGGTTCACTAATGCGATGTCGGGCTTGCGCTCGCCACCAATCCCCGTTGCAACCACAGTGACACGCAACTCTTCAGACATGTCCATGTCAATAACAGTACCGACGATGACGGTTGCATTCTCAGATACAAACCCTTTCACCACGTTACCGACAATTTCAAATTCTTCCATGCTCAAGTCCATGCCAGCAGTGATGTTCAATAACACACCACGTGCACCCGACAGGTCGATGTCTTCCAACAGCGGGCTGTTGATGGCCATCTCTGCCGCTTCTTGAGCGCGGTCTTCGCCGCGTGCGACGCCGGTACCCATCATGGCAGTACCCATCTCACGCATTACCGCACGTACGTCTGCAAAGTCGACGTTGATCAGGCCGTCGCGGGTAATTAAGTCTGAAATACCTTGTACAGCCCCTAATAGTACGTCGTTTGCCTTAGCAAAAGCATCAAGTAGGCTGGTACCTTTACCTAAAACTTTCAAAAGCTTTTCATTAGGAATAGTAATGAGCGAGTCAACATTACGCGCTAATTGCTCAATACCTTCTTTGGCTGCAGCCATGCGACGTTGGCCTTCGAATGGGAATGGTTTGGTTACCACTGCCACCGTCAAAATGCCCAGCTCACGAGCCACTTCTGCAACGACTGGTGCAGCGCCCGTTCCGGTACCACCGCCCATACCAGCAGCAATGAATACCATGTCAGCACCTTGCAGATGCTTGCGAATTTCGTCGCGCGCTTCTTCTGCAGCCTGACGGCCAACTTCTGGATTCGCGCCAGCACCAAGCCCTTTGGTGATGTCGGTACCCAATTGAATGGTTGCGTGAGCACCATGATTGCGCAACGCCTGCGCATCGGTGTTGGCAACAATAAATTGCACACCTTCAATGGACTCGCTAATCATATGTTTGACAGCGTTACCGCCGCCGCCTCCGACGCCAATGACCTTAATCACTGCGTCCGAATCAAAGTTGTCGACTACTTCGAATACTTCAGACATGTTGTTTCTCCTTATACCTGCTTATTGTACTACCCCTAGTGAAGATATCCAAAACGTTGTTTTATTTAAAATTCGCCTTTAAACCAGCTCAGCAAACGTTTTCCCAAACCAATCACGTTGGTTGTGCTTGCTTCACTTTGGCGGTTTTGAACATCTTCCTGACCATAACGTAGCAAGCCAACCGCTGTAGCATAGGTTGGATCTTGCACGTAATCGCTCAGACCGTGCATGCCCAGTGGCTCACCTAAGCGCACTGGCATTTGAAATATTTCTTCAGCAAATTCGATAGCGCCTTCCATACGCCCACAGCCGCCGGTTAATACAATACCGGCCGCAATTTGATCTTCGAGTCCGCTTTGATTGATTTGATCACGTATCAATTCAAATAATTCTTGATAACGCGGCTCCACCACCTCCGCCAAAATATGACGCTGCATGGTGCGCGACGGGCGACCACCCACAGATGGCACCTCGATGTTGTCGTCTTTGCTCACCAGCTCACGTAATGCACACGCATATTTTGTTTTAATTTCTTCAGCGTGGTTCAGCGGCGTGCGGAATATCTTGGCAATGTCACTGGTTACTTGGTTGCCAGCAGCCGGAATTACAGCTGTGTGGCGCAGCACCCCACCGGTGTAAATATTAATGTCGATGGTGCCAGCACCCATATCCACCAAGGCAACACCTAGGTCTTTTTCATCATCCGTTAGTACCGCGTAGCTTGACGCAAGCGCGGAAAAAATCAGCCGATCGACGCTTAAACCGCAACGCTCAACCGCTTTTACAATGTTTTTAGCCATGTCGTTGGCGCAGGTAATGATGTGTACCTTGGCTTCCATGCGTACGCCCGACATGCCAATTGGGCTCTTTATACTTTCTTGCGAGTCGATGATGAATTCCTGCGGTAGTACGTGCAAAATGCGCCGTTCTTGCGCTATCGGCACCGATTTTGCCGCGTGAATCACGCTATCAACATCATCTTGTGTCACTTCAGCTTCGTTAATTGGCACCATACCCGATTCGTTTTGACAGCCAATGTGGCGCCCGGAAATATTCAGGTAAACCGATGCAATACGACAGTCAGCCATCAATTCCGCTTCTTCAACGGCCCGTTGAATGGACTGCACCACCAGATTCAGATCGTTAACGCCGCCCTTATCCATGCCACGCGCAGTTGCCGCACCAACACCAATGACGCTGATGTCGCTGTCAGGCATTACTTCGCCTATCAGCGCCACCACTTTGCTGGTGCCAATGTCTAAACCTACTACCATGTTCCGTTCTGCTGCTTTCGACATGTTGCGTATCTCTCTTTTTATTCTTCGTTTTCTTCTTTCCAGGCCACCGCAACGCCGGTGTCATAACGTAAATCCACATAGTCTATCGGCTTGGCTTTATGCCGAATTATGGTTGGGAACAAATCAATAAAACGTTGTACCCGTTCCAGTAACCCTTCACGACCTAGCCGCAAACGAATGCCGGACAACAACTCCACATCCACTGCGAAACGCTCCGAGAGCGTCAGGGCCACCACTTGGTGGCCGTTAATTTTGAGCAGCTCATGCACTTGCTGATACTGCTCAACGGTTTCTTTTACTGCATGTTCAGGGCCATTGAGTTTTGGTAACAACACATCAATGACCGATTTATCCACTTCAAACACTTCGCCTTTTGCACTCACCAACGCATTGGGTCGTGTTGCCTCGTTCCAGTGCCCGATTGGCTTCTGTTCAACCAAAAACACTTTCAAAATGTCGGGCCATTCTTTTCGTACTGAGGCCTGCTCTATCCAGGGCTGAGCTTCCAGTCGTGTTCGAATGCTATTTACATCGGCCGAAAAAAAGCTTCCCAGCTCTTCTCCAGCTAATGCATCGCGCACTTCGGCGTGTTTCAAATACTGCAACTCGCCTTGTACCACTAAGCGTTTCAACGGCACTTCATTGGCGTCCATCGCCAAATAATACAGCCATGCAACGCCCGCTATCGCTCCGATGACGACGCTGAGAAAAAAACTAAACCCCAGCCAAAACTGCCAGCGGACTGCCGCCACCTTAAACCTCGCTAAGTTCGAGTATGCGCAATACCAACTGCTCGAAACTCATACCCACTGCCTTGGCCGCCATCGGCACCAAGCTTTTGGTGGTCATGCCGGGCACCATGTTCGCTTCCAACAATTTAAAGTTGCCGTCTTGGTCGCACATCACGTCAATGCGACCCCAACCTTTGCCGCCAACCGCACGAAACGCTGACACCGCCAATTGTTCTAAGGCGCGCTCTTCCAGTTCGCACAAGCCAGCCGGACAATGGTATTGCGTGTCACCGGCCTGGTACTTGGCGTCGTAATCATAAAATTCATGGGTAGACTGCACGCGAATTGCTGGCAATGCCTGGTCACCCACAATGGATACCGTGTATTCAGGGCCACTTAACCAACTTTCTACCAAAGCTTCCTGATCGTATTTGTGCGCCAACGCCACGGCCTGTTCCAGTTCAGCCGCATTGCGGGCCGGGCTCATACCGATGCTGCTGCCTTCTTGAGCGGGCTTCACCATGACTTTGCCACCCAACTCTTCAATCATTGAGGCCCAATCGACTGGCTTGCCACGAACGATAACAGCACTTGGCGCAACCGGCAGACCGGTCGACTGCCACACCCGTTTGGTGCGTACCTTATCCATTGCTAGGGCGCACCCTAACACGCCACTGCCAGTGTACGGAATGCCTAGATATTGCAGTGCGCCTTGAATGGTTCCGTCTTCACCACCCCGCCCATGTAATACAATAAAGGCGCGGTCAAAATGTTGGTCAATCAATCCTGTTAGCGGTTGCTCCGCAGGATCAAATCCGTGTGCGTTGATGCCCTGTGCCTGCAGCGCGGCCAATACCGCCTGCCCTGATCGCAACGACACCTCGCGCTCGGCAGAATCGCCGCCGAACAGCACAGCTACTTTGCCAAAATCTTTGCTCGTAGCCATTACGACTTCTCTCCCTGCAATTGATCGGCTTTGGCGCGCAACGACGCAGGCGCCAATTCGGTTGCAACTAAATCACGTGCGATTGCGCCGATGGTGCCAGCGCCTTGCGCCAGTAGCATATCGCCGGGCTGCAACACATCAGCTAAAACCTTATATAAAGCACTGCGGCCGCCGACATAAATCGGCTCCATTTGTCCGCGCATGCGAATTGCTCGCGCCAGAGCACGGCTGTCCGCCCCAGTAACTGGCGCTTCACCCGCGCTGTAAACATCAAGTAACAGCAGTACGTCCACTTCGCTGAGTACATTCACGAAGTCGTCAAATAGATCACGTGTACGTGAATAACGGTGCGGCTGAAACGCCATTACAATGCGTCGATTAGGCCAGCCGGCTCGGGCAGCAGCGATGGTTACGGCAACTTCCGATGGATGGTGCCCATAATCATCCACCAGCAGCACATCGCCTTGCTGGCCGTTGTGTTCGCTCGCAAAAGCGCCAAGATGTTCAAACCGACGTCCGATGCCACCAAATTTCTCCAGTGCTGCGATGATTGCCGCATCACTGACACCTTCATCCGTTGCCACGGCTATAGCCGCCAGGGCATTTAATGCATTGTGCCTACCGGGTAAATTCACGGTTACGGGCAACGGCTGCTGGCCCGCACGATGCACTGTAAATGAGCTCATACCGCCATTCTGGTGATAATCTGCGCCACGCACATCGGCGTCTTCGCTAAACCCATAAGTAATCATTTGTCGGCCCACGCGCGGCAATAACTCCCGCACCACTGGGTCATCAACACACATCACTGCTAACCCGTAAAATGGTAAGTTGTGTAGAAAATCAATGTAGGTGTCGAGCAGCTTATTGAAGTCGCCCCCGTACGTGTCCATATGGTCGGCTTCGATATTGGTCACTACCGCAACCATCGGCTGCAAGTGCAAAAACGATGCGTCTGACTCATCGGCTTCAGCAATCAAGTACTTGCTGGTACCCAAGCGTGCATTGGTTCCGGCGCTATTGAGCAAGCCACCAATAACGAAGGTGGGGTCTAACTCACCTTCGGCAAATACGCTGGCGATTAAGCTGGTGGTGGTGGTTTTACCGTGTGTGCCTGCGATGGCTACGCCATGGCGAAACCGCATTAATTCGGCCAGCATTTCGGCACGACGCACCTGCGGAATTAACAGCTCTTTGGCAGCCACTAACTCTGGGTTGTCGGCCTTAATCGCCGATGACACCACAATAACATCCGCACCTTTGACATGCTCGGCGGCATGGCCGATAAAGATTTTTGCACCAAACCCACGTAGGCGCCGAGTATTGGCGTTTTCAGCCAGATCTGACCCAGCAATTTCATAGCCTTGATTCAGCAGCACCTCAGCAATGCCTCCCATCCCAGCACCGCCAATACCGACAAAGTGGATGCGGCGCACACGACGCATCTCCGGCACATTAACGACTGTAAATGGGGTTGCTTTGTCTTGCTTCATTACTTAATGCCTACGGTTAATTTTTCTGGATTTGCCCAACGCTCGCACTGATTCACCACGGCTTCAGTTGCGTTGGGATAAGCGGCTTGTGCGGCATGCTTCTGCATGACCCTGCGCGTTTCTTCATCACGCAATAATTCATTTAATAACCGAACCAATGGTTCTATCTGCACCAGTTCTGACTGGGGCAATAATCGTGCGGCTCCGGCCTCAACCAGCTCGCGCGCATTTGCCGTTTGGTGGTCATCCACCGCATGTGGCAGCGGCACGAAAATTGCTGGTGTGCCTACCACAGCCAATTCTGCAACGGTCAGTGCCCCGGCGCGGCAAATTACAATGTCAGCGCTACTGTAGGCCCGATGCATATCGGTAATAAATTCTTCCACCTGAACTTGCGCAGTAACGGGCCCATAAGCAGCCGTTACTGCAGCGACACGGCCTTGCCCGCATTGGTGCTGCACTGTTAAATTCTGCTGCAGTGCCGCATCCAATTGCGCGATAGCGCTTGGTACCGCTTCGTTTAATGCTTGCGCACCAAGGCTGCCACCAACAATTAATAGCTTCAATTTACCGTCGGCAGGCGCAGTAACTTCCTTTGCCAGCCAGTTAGCACGCAACGGATTGCCAGTAACCTCAGCCATAGGCAACTGCTTCTTCGCAGCCCCGAAACCAAGCATGACGTGCTGCGCAAAACGCGCTAATAACTTGTTGGTTAAACCCGCTACAGCATTTTGTTCGTGTACCAGCAATGGCACACTCAGTGACCGCGCGGCAAGCCCTGCGGGCCCACACACGTAGCCGCCAAAGGTCAGTAATAGTTGCGAGCGATGCCGTTTCAGCAATTTCCGGCACTGCAAGAATGCTTTGAATAGACGCCAAGGGGTGCCCAATTTACGCATCACCCCGTGCCCACGCATACCTTGCATGCTGATTTGTTCCAGCTTAAAACCCGCCGCCGGCACAACTTTGCTTTCAAGTCGCTGTTCGGTTGTTCCCAACCAAACAACTTCCCAACCGTAGTTGCGTAATTGCTCGGCTACGGCCAAAGCTGGAAACACATGGCCGCCTGTGCCAGCGGCAGCAATCATGATACGGTTCATGCGCGACCTCCAGCCTTAGTCGATGTTCTGCGCCGCGGCGCTACTTTGATCTGGCTAACGCGCACTTCATAGTCAACCCGCAGCAAAATACCTATCGCAATACAGCTAATCAATAAGCTGGTACCGCCATAGCTAATCAACGGCAGTGTCAAACCTTTGGTGGGCAACAAGCCCGCCGCTGCGCCAATGTTCACCATGGACTGGAAGGCGAACCAAATGCCGATACCGTATGCAATAAAGCCGCCGTATTGATGTCCCGCATGCAAGGCTATTCGTCCCAACTGCATGGTGCGAATCACCAGCGCAAACGACAACACCAGTACCACGACAATGCCGAAGAAACCGAGTTCTTCACCGACAACCGCCATAATAAAGTCGGTGTGTGCTTCAGGCAGGTATTGCAGTTTCTGAATGCTGTTTCCTAAACCTTGTCCGAACCAGTCGCCGCGCCCAAAAGCCATCAGCGACTGCGTTAACTGATAACCACTGCCGAACGGGTCTTGCCATGGGTCCATGAATGACACTACCCGGCGCATACGATAAGGTTCTTTAACGATTAATAGCGTAATGGCCAGCGCAAAGGCGACCAGTACTGCGAAAAATTGCCACAACCGAGCTCCGGCAAGAAACAACATACCCACAGCGATACAGGACATAACCACCAGCGAGCCGAAGTCGGGCTGCAAGAGCAGTAGGCCTGCAAAAAAGAACAAGACGATTAGCGGCTTGATAAAACCACGCAAGTTTTCCTGCACCTGGTCAACGCGCCGTGTCAGGTAGCTGGACATATAAACCACAAAGAATAACTTCGCGACCTCAGCCACCTGCAATGTGAGCGGGCCGAGCTTTATCCAACGCTTGGCACCGTTCACTTCATGACCGATAACCAACACCATCGCCAACATTCCCATGGCAATCAATAACAGTGAGCCGCTACCGCGATACCACCAATGCACAGGAATTTGTATCACTGTAAATAACAGCACGAGACCCAGCCCGACATACATGCCATGGCGAATCATGAAGTGAAACGGATTACCGGTTAGTCGCTCTGCTGCTGGGAATGACGCCGAAGTCACCATGATTAAACCGATGGCAATTAAACTCAGCGTCAGCCACAGCAATACACGGTCATACAACAGCGTTGCATCGCTGGCAGCCCACCAATCGCGCCAGCGCTGCCACAATGGCGCACCCATAGCATCAAGCATTGGCTGGATACCAAGTTCCAGTTGCTGCTCGGTGCCATTGGCAGTGCGCGCTTTGTGCGCTTTAGCGACCATAGTGTGCCTCCACGGCAGCGCGGAATTGATCACCGCGGTGCTCGTAATTTTTAAACATGTCTAAACTGGCGCAGGCCGGCGAGAGTAAAACCATACTTTGCGGCGTTGCCAGTTCAGCCGCGGTACTTACCGCCTCTTCAAGGTTGGTGACACGCACTGCGTGTTCAACTTGATGGGCAATGCGCTCGCCGTCTTTACCCAGTACAATCACTACATCAACGTGCTGCAAAGCGGCTCGGAAGTGGCTGAAATCAGCACCCTTGCCATCGCCGCCAGCAATCAATATTAGTTTGCCGCTTACCAGTTGGCGCATACCAAAAATTGCAGCCTCAGCAGCGCCAATATTAGTAGCCTTGGAGTCGTTCACCCACCGCACTTGCTCAAATTCACCGATAAGTTCACAGCGGTGCGGCAAGCCTTTAAATGCCCTTACTGCGCCAAGCACATCTTTGGGCTGAATATCGAGTGCGTAGGCTAACGCGAGCGCCGCCTGCACGTTCAAGAGGTTGTGGATGCCAGTTAGCTGCAGTTCACTGGCCTTGACTAAGGGTTCACCGCAAAAGCTAATTGCAAACTCACCCTCTTGCTCCACTAAACCAAACATCGCTGGGCCATGGTCGTTACTTGGACCGAGTCCGAACGTAATTTGAGCATCCATCGGAACCTGCACCGGTGCAGTCATTTCCTGTTCACGATTCCAAACGGCAATGTCGGTGCGGTTATAAATACGATGCTTCGCATTTGTGTAGTCGCGCAAATCACTGTACCGGTCCATGTGGTCATCGCTGATATTCAGGATGGTTGCACCACGCAAGTGCAAGTCGTGCATGAGTTCGAGCTGAAAACTTGAAAGCTCAATAACAAAGGCATCCACCGGCTGACCGACCAGCTCAAGCACCGGAACCCCAATATTGCCGCCCATCGCCACTTTTTTACCGGCCGCGATGAGCAGCTCTGTCACCAAGCGCGTTACGGTTGATTTACCATTTGACCCAGTGATACCTAACACAGGCTTATTGGCATGGCGCGCAAAGAGATCCATGTCGCCAACTACTGGTATTGCCGCGTCATTCGCGAGCTGCAATGCTGGGGTGCGCAAGTCAACGCCGGGGCTAACTATCAGCAAATCCATACCGAGTATGTGTTCCAGTTCAAGTGCACCGGTGTGAACCTCAAGGTCAGGCGCCAGTTGTTGGAGTTCAGCGACGCCCGGTGGTTCAACACGGGTGTCAAATACCACAGGGGTAATACCACGCTGCAGCAAATAGCGTACGCACGATTGCCCAGTTTGGCCGAGGCCAACTACGCCGATCATTTCATAGCTGTCTAACGCTGCTAGTTTCATGGTTTATCTCAGTTTCAATGTCGCTAAGCCAATAAGCACAAATACCAGGCTCAATATCCAAAACCGCACGATAACGCGCGGCTCTGGCCAGCCTTTTAATTCATAATGGTGATGGATAGGGGCCATACGAAAAACCCGTTTGCCACGCAGTTTATAAGACCCTACTTGCAATATTACGCTCAGGGTTTCCATCACAAACACACCGCCCATAATGAACAGCACCAATTCTTGACGTACCATCACGGCAATGATGCCCAACGCGGCGCCCAAGGTCAGCGAGCCAACATCGCCCATAAATACCATGGCCGGATAGGTGTTAAACCATAAGAACCCCAAGCCAGCCCCGAAAATTGCGGTACACACAATCAACAATTCGCCAGACAGTGGTAAAAATGGAATATTTAAATACTGCGCGAAATTAGCGTTACCGGAGGCGTAGGCGAATACACCGAGTGCGCCAGCAACCATGATGGTTGGGACAATCGCCAAACCGTCGAGACCGTCCGTCAAGTTCACGGCGTTGCTCGTGCCCACCACCACAAAATAAGCCAACAAAATGTATATCATGCCCAGTTGCGGCATCACGTCTTTGAAAAATGGAACCAGCAGTTGCGTTTCTGCGCCGATGGTTGCGTTTGCGTACAAATAGACAGCGGCCAAGGTTGCGATGAGTGACTGCCAAAAATACTTCCAACGCGCCGGTAAACCGCGTGAGTTCTTCTGTACCACTTTACGGTAGTCATCAATGAAACCCACTAAGCCAAAGCCAATCACCACCGCTAACACCACATGCACGTAACGGTTGCTTAAGTCAGCCCATAGTAATGTCGACAACACGATGGATGCGATAATCAATACCCCACCCATAGTTGGCGTGCCGGCTTTACTTAAATGCGATTGGGGGCCGTCGTCACGTACCGCCTGACCCACTTGTAAACGTTGTAAGTATTTGATGAGCGTCGGGCCCATCCATAACGAGATTAACAAAGCGGTGAGCACGCTAAGAATAGCGCGCATGGTAAGGTACGAGATGACGTTAAAAGCACTCGCAAATTGGGTTAAATATTCGGCTAACCACACTAGCATGCGTGCTTTCCTTCTTTTGGTGCCATAGGTTGTAATTCTTCCTTACGGTGTTGCAACGCCTCAATGACACGCTCCATTCGTGCGCTGCGCGACCCTTTTACTAAAATGGTTATCGGGGCTTGGGCTTGCTTCACCGTAGCAATGATGGCTTCAACCAAGCCTTCAATTGCCGAGAAGTGGCGGCCGCCGCGCCCATTAAAAACTTCGCTCGCACTTTGGCTTAGCACCCCTGCGGTATACAAATTATCGATACCCGCTTTAATGGCGTAAGCACCTACTTCTTCATGGTATTCCCGAGCTTGACTGCCCAGTTCGCCCATATCACCGAGTACCATCATGCGGTAACCTGGATACGTGGCGAGCATGTCCAGTGCGGCTTTGACCGAGCCCACATTGGCGTTGTAGCTATCGTCAATGAGGCGAATATGGTCATTGAGGCGAATCACGTGTAACCGACCAGCAACTGGTGTCAATTCAGCCAGTGCGGTTTGCGCATCAGTGAGCGCACAACCTACCGCAACCGCGGCCCGAATAGCCACTAGTGCGTTGTCAACATTGTGTAAACCAGGCAGGCTCAGCTTGATATGCGCTTGCTGGGGCGCGGTTCCGCCCAGTTCAACATCAAATTCTGCACAGCCTTGCTCATCCACGGAAATATTGCGCGCACGCACTGTCGGTTGTGGTTGCTGCGCATCGGCCTGTTCGCGGCCAAAAGTTTCGTGGTGCATACCGCTGAGCTGCTGCGCCCAGCCCTGCGCGAAGTCGGAATGAAATGGTGTAAGCGCCAAGCCATGCGGACCCAGCCCACGGAAAATTTCAGATTTAGCGCGATAGACCCCGTGAATGTCGCCAAAACCCTCAACATGAGCAGGCGCTACATTATTGATGATGGCCACATCCGGTTGGGTTAAACGCGTGGTATACGCAATTTCACCTAAATGATTTGCACCGAGTTCAATCACCGCAAACTGATGATGCGGCTCAATGCGTAACAGCGTAAGCGGCACCCCAATATCATTATTAAAGTTACCCGCAGTTGCCAACACCTCGCCTTGCTTACGTAATATTGCAGCAAGCATTTCTTTGACAGTGGTTTTTCCGCTACTCCCCGTAATAGCAATGGTTTTTGGTGCAACCTTTGCTTTCACTGCGGCACCGAGTAAACCTAACGCATGGCGGGTGTCCGCCACCACGATCTGCGGCGCACCTTGGCTGTCTTCCGGGCTAAGTTCGCGTTCTACCATGACCGCTGCCGCACCATCGCGGATTGCTTGGCTGGCAAAGTCATGGGCATCAAAATTGGGCCCTTTTAAGGCAATAAACAAGCACCCTTTGGGCATGTGCCGCGTGTCGGTGCTGACTTGATCGACGGTACGATTGGCACCAATCAAGCGCCCTTCAACAGCTGCGGCAATCCACGCGAGATCAATGCGAATCATGATAATTCCTCCGCGGATTGGCTGGTTGCAATGATTTCAGCAACCAGTTTGCGTTCATTATAATCAATACGCTGTTGGCCGATAACCTGGTAGTCTTCATGCCCTTTACCTGCCAGCAATACCACGTCATCAGCCTTGGCCTGTGCAATCACCTGACGCACTGCATTATCACGCCCCATGATGACTTGCACGCGCTGACGGCTTGGCATACCAGCAAGAATATCTTTGACAATTTGCGCCGGTTCTTCAGTGCGCGGATTGTCGTCAGTAACCACTACCTGATCAGCCAAATCTGCAGCGACTGCGCCCATTTGTGGCCGCTTACCGCGGTCACGATCACCACCACAGCCGAACACGCACCACAGTTGTCCGTGACAGTGGCGGCGCAATGCGCTCAGCACTTGCTGCAGGGCGTCGGGTGTGTGCGCATAGTCCACAATGACCAATGGTTTACCGGCTGTTCCACCGAAAGCTTCCATGCGGCCAGGTACTGCATGCAATTGGGAGCATGCGGCCACCACGGCTTGGGGTGAATGCCCAAGCGTAATTACGGCGCCGATTGCCGCTAATAAATTGTAAACGTTAAAGCCACCTAACAACGGCGAGTGCACAGTTAGCTGTTCGAGATTGTCATGGCTGTGACGCACATTTAAAGTAAATTCAGTGCCGTCATGCGCATATCGAACTTCACTTGCCCACAAACTGTGGGCCGCTGACTGCGGCGTCAAGCTAAAGCGCCAGCTGTCGGTACGGTCAGGCAACCAGGCAGCTACAGCTGCATCGTCGGCATTCAGCACACTAAACTGCGTGTCGAGCTCGGTAAATAGGCGGCGTTTTGCGCCAGCGTAATTGGCCATGGTGCCATGATAATCAAGGTGGTCACGGCTTATATTCGTTGCGACACCTACCTTAAAATGCACCGCTTCAACGCGGCGCTGTACTAATGCGTGTGAGGATACTTCCATTGCCACGGCTTGTGCGCCTTCGCTACGTAGCACGTGCAGACGATGCTGTACGGCGATCGCATCAGGCGTAGTGTGAGTTTCAGGCAATAAGCGTCCTGGGAAACCGCTGCCTGTGGTACCGATGACACCACAGCGAATGCCCAACGCTTCAAGCAACTGAGCGGCAATATATGTCACCGACGTTTTACCGTTGGTACCTGTAACGCCAATCACATCGATTGCTTGCGACGGCTCGTGGAAGAAACGTCCAGCGATGTGTGACAGTTGATTCTTAAGTTGTGGAACTTCAATGACCCAGGTTGAACCGCGTAGTTCCATGCCTACGGCTTCTGAATCAGCCAGCACCACTGCGGCTCCAGCTGCGATTGCGGCATCAATAAAATGGCGCCCATCCACCTGATAGCCAGGTACCGCAATGAAGAGGTCATTCGCAGCAACCTGGCGGCTATCGAGCTTCAGACCACCCACTTTCACAGCTGGCAGTTGCATCGGGTATTCCGGTAACAAGGTCATGAGATCAATCACGTGAACCTCCGAAGCCGGCAGCTTTTAATTCTGTGTTGGCCAAATTATCGGGTGGCACATTCATGACTCGCAACGCGTCGCTGACGATTTCAGCGAATACAGGCGCTGACACCTCACTGCCATAATACTCGTCGCCACTGGGCTCATTAATGGTAACCACTACGGCGATGCGCGGATTACTAACGGGAGCCACACCTGCGAAGAGCGTTACGTATTCATCGCCATAGCCGCCCGCAATTGCCTTACGCGAGGTTCCGGTTTTTCCCGCCACACGGTAGCCACGAACCTGCGCGCGACTGCCTGAACCGTTCGCCACCACGCTTTCTAACATGGCTAATACGGTGTCAGCGTTTTGCTTTGAAATCACTTGCTCACCTGCGGGCTTGCCTTCTCGGCGCTGAATGGTTAACGGGTTACGAATTCCGCCATTACCAATAATGGCGTACATTTGCGCTAACTGGAGCGTGGTTGCCGACATACCATAACCATAAGATAACGTTGCAATTTCAAAGTCCGACCAACGCTGACGGTTTTGTAAAATACCAAAGCTTTCGCCCAACATGGCGACTCCTGTATCGTTGCCGAAGCCCACTGCAGCATAAGTATTCAGCATTGTGTCGATACCTGCTGCTAACGCTACTTTGGCAGTGCCAACGTTACTTGAGTTCTCTAAAATTTGTGTAATTGTTAATTCACCCCGATTGCGTGGGTCACTTACCCGGCGTCCACCTAAGCGCAGCCAACCCGGGCTGGTGTCGATGACATCACTGGCCTTAATCACGCCTGACTCCAAACCTGCAAGAATAGCAAGCGGCTTAACGGTAGAGCCCGGTTCATAAGCATCAGTAATTGCTCGGTTGCGCAATTTGTGCGGCTGCATGTCCGAGCGGTTATTTGGGTTGTAGGACGGGCTGTTGACCATTGCGAGCACCTCGCCGGTTTGCACGTCAAGAATCACGGCCGAACCTGAAGTCGCCTGGTGATAGCGCACGGCTTTTTTGACTTCGGCATAAGCCAATGATTGCAAACGTTGATCAATACTCAGCGTTAATTGTTGTGGTTGTTGTGCTTCGGTAACTCGTATTTCTTCAACAACCCGTCCTGCCGCGTCCTTGCGATAAACTCGCTCACCGGGAACACCGGTGAGTACTTGGTTATAAATAGCCTCAAGGCCATCAATGCCGAGGCCGTCAATATCGGTGAAGCCCACCACATGCGCGGCAATTTCACCGGCGGGATAAAAACGCCGCGATTCGGTTTTTAGATAGACTCCTGGAATACCCAGTTGCCGCACAAAGTCAGCCACGCCGGGTGTTACTTTGCGTTCCAGGTACACAAACCGACGGGTCGGGTCCGCAACTTTGCTCATCAGATCGTTCACGTCGGTGCGGAACACTTCCGCCAACGCTAACCAGCGCTCACGATTGTCCAGTCCGTGTCCTTCATGCACACGTTTGGGGTCTGCCCATACCGTTTGTACCGGTACACTTACTGCCAGTTCACGACCATTGCGGTCAAGAATGCTACCCCGTTGAACGGTGGTCGCATCGGCCCGTAGTGAACGGCGATCGCCCTCATAGATCAGGCGCTCAGGTTCTATAATCTGGATATATGCTGCACGAGCCACCAAGCTGCCGAACACGCCCAAGACCACCAGCATGGCGAAGTAGAAACGCGCCTTGCTTAAATGTGGTTGCGCTTTTTTAGTTGCGCGGCGGTTTGGCTTCGGTGTCACTGCCATGGCACGAGCACCTCCTGTTCAGCTTCTGCACGCACCATATTCAGGCGCTGTTCAGCAATGCGTTCAACCCGGTTGTGTTCGGTCAGGGTGTTTTGCTCAATCTGTAAATGCCGCCATTCAATATCAAGCGCATCACGCTCTGACAGCAGCTCATCACGCTCGATGGTGAGCAAGCGATGCCCATGCGAAACATAAATAACGGACAAGGCACTTGTTATGGCCATTAAAAACAGCAACACCAGCACAAGGTGCTGGCGAAAATCGTCAAACAAAACAGAGACTAACGCAGGTACTCGGCTAGCTTTCATAATCTAACCTCGCTGCAATGCGTAGCACCGAACTGCGGGCGCGTGGGTTTAATTGTGTTTCAGCCGCCGAAGGTTTAATTGCTTTACCGACCAAGCGCAATGTTTGGCCCCGATCAAAGTCGGCATCACGAATCGGCAACCCAGCTGGAATTGAGCGGCCTTTGGCCTGCCCACGCATAAACCGTTTTACCAGCCGGTCTTCAAGGCTATGGAAACTAATCACCACCAAGCGGCCTTCGGGCTTTAAGCCAGATACAGCCGCCGTTAATGCCGTTTCAATTTCATCCAGCTCGCCGTTAATATGAATTCGAATACCCTGGAAACTACGGGTAGCTGGGTGCTTGTGCTTATCTTTAAATGGCACAGCATTAGAAATCAGCTCAGCCAATTCACGGGTGGTGGCCAGTGGCTGTTGTTCGCGGTGCTTAACCACAGCTTGAGCAATACGCCAAGCGAAGCGTTCTTCTCCGTATTCGCGCAGCACAAATGCAATTTCATCGGCACTGGCATGATTTAGAAAGTCTGCGGCAGTGGGACCACAGCTGGTATCCATGCGCATATCGAGTGGCCCTTCGCGCATGAAACTAAAACCACGTTCAGCGTCATCCAATTGTGGGGAGGAGACGCCAAGATCAAATAAAATTCCGTCGAGCTTGCCGCGCAATTGCTGCGTTTCAAGCACGTCGTCTAATCGTGAAAATGGAGTGTGGATGATGGTGAACCGTGGATCATCGCGCAAGGATTCTGCTGCTGCTATCGCGGTGGGGTCACGATCCAGTGCATAAAGTTTACCTTGAGCGTTTAGTTGAGCCAGAATTGCGCGCGAGTGCCCCCCTCTACCGAAGGTTGCATCTAAATAAATTCCGTCTGGTTTGATCGCAAGGCCCTCGATGGACTCTTGTAACAACACCGAGACGTGTTGTTGCGCTTCTGTTGTCATTATAATGAGAAGTCTTGTAGTCGATCAGTGAGTGCCAAGTCGTCTTGTTGCTCCGCTGCCATATCGGCTGCGATCTGTTCTTGCCATGCCGCTTCAGACCAGAGTTCAAATTTGTTGAGCTGACCAATAATCATGATCTTTTTGCTCAAGTCCGCATGTTGACGCAGGGTTGGTGCAATCAAAATACGGCCATTTTTATCCATCTGACAATCTTCGGCGTGACCCAGTAACAGGCGCTGGAGACGACGCTCCGCGGGGTTCATGCTGGATAAGGTGGTGAGCTTCTGTTCAATCAACTGCCACTGTGGCAGCGGATACAGCAATAAACAGGGTTGCTTGATATCGATGGTGCAGACCATTTGTCCGTCACAATCCAAAAGCAGGCTCTTGCGATACTTTGATGGTATCGCGAGCCGGCCTTTGTCATCTAGACTGAGTGCTGCTGCGCCACGAAACATGATATTGATCCACTATTACCCACAAATCCCCACAATGTGACAGTCTAGGTGCCGATCTTTCCACCTGTCAAGGAAAAATCCTAAGTTTGCGGTGTGCGACCGCTCTTGACGGAAAGGTTCATGTAAAGGATGATGCGGTAGGTATGTTATCTAGCATATAATTCTAACAATAAGCTTTCTCATATAAATGAAGCAGATAGATGTTGTGAGTTTTCCAGATAAGTTCGGTAAGCAGTCCGAACGCTGGCGCTTATTGCGCTACCTTGTTGTCGTGCTCTTCATCGCGTCGGCTTTGCTGTATGCGGTTTACCTTGTGGTTGACGGTGAACGCCAACAGCAACTCGAGGTTGAAAAGCGGCGTGCAGGGGAACATTTAAGCGCAATGCGCGGCCAGATTGAGCAACGTCTACAAGCTAACATGCTTGCGCTTAGGGCTTTGCGCCCAGAAATTCTTTGGCAAGACACCCCTGACCGAGTGCGCCTGCAACACATCATGGATGAATTCCTGTCGTCCAATCTTGACATCATGCACGTTGCGCTTGCCCCTGATCTTGAAGTTAAATTTGTTTACCCCGTGGAAGGCAACCAATCCATGATTGGGTTCAACTACCGCCTTGACACCGAACAATATGCTGGCATTTTACGGGCGATTTCGGTTAAAGACGTGGTGCTTACGGGTCCATTGCGCCTCGCTCAGGGGCGCGAAGCGTTAGTTGCGCGCATGCCTATATTCCGAAATGACCGTACACTGTGGGGCGTTGCTTCCTTAGTGATTGATCACGTTCATTTATTAGATGGCGTGCGTTTTTACCAGCATCCCAACTACTCCTTTGCGATTCGTCATGTGGTAGTAGATGCCGAAGCAACCGCCCCCGCATTTGCCGGCGAAAATGATGTATTTCAGCAAGACGCGCTGGTTACAGAAATCACCTTCCCCCGCGGGCGTTGGGAACTAGCCGCTTATCCGCGTGACGGGCGCTGGGTAGCCACCAACGCCGACTTCTGGTTGCACTGGGCTATTGGTATTGGCTTAACGGCGGTTATTTTATCTGCCTTCTTAATGCTGATATTTACCCAACATCGTTTGCGCGGCGCAATTTCCACCATTGCTTATCAAGCACGCTATGACGGGCTGACTGATTTACCGAATCGTAACTTCTTCTCCGAGCAACTTGGCGCTGATATACGTTCTGCATTACGCAATCAACAGAAGTTCGCATTGTTGGTTCTTGATCTCGACCATTTGCGCGAAATCAATGATGTGCTCGGCCATGAAGTTGGCGACGCGTTACTACAACGTGTCGCTGAGCGTATCCGCACCAGTATTCGCGAAGATGACTTGCTCGCCCGAATTGGTGGTGATGAATTTGCGATTGTGTTGCGTGACTTGAATGACCCAAGCGAAGCCGAAATTCGCGCGAAAGCCATTATGAATGATCTGCTGCATACGCTGGATATTGAACACAACCATATTAATATGACCGCCAGCACTGGCATCGCGATGTTTCCCCATGACGGGCAAGAGGTTCAGCAGTTACTGAAGCACGCAGAATTGGCAATGTACGCCGCTAAAACGCAAGGTGCCATGAGTGTGCATTTCTTTGATGAGCAATTGCGTCAAAGTACCGAGCGGGATATTAATCTGCACCATCAAATTATTAAAGGCATTGAGGCCGAACAGTTTGAAGTGCATTACCAACCGGTTATTGAAACGGAAACCGGCTTGCTGACGCGTTGTGAAGCACTGCTGCGTTGGACACATCCTGAGCGTGGCGCTATTTCGCCAGCTGAGTTTATTCCAATTGCAGAAAAAACCGGCGCAATCATTGGTCTGGGTGATTTTGTCCTGCGCCAGGTTGTGCGCGATTGGAAGAAAATGAACGCAGCTGGGCTTGATTTGTCCATAGCGCTTAACCGTTCACCGCGAGAGTTTAACGATCGCCAAGCCGCAACCCATTGGTTAAATGTCATCGCCGCTGCCGATGTACCGCCGAATCGCCTGATGTTTGAGATTACCGAGTCGATGCTCATGCGTAATAAAGAACGTCAGTTTGCGAATCTCCGCAAACTACGTGATGCGGGCATTACACTTGCCATTGATGACTTCGGTACCGGCTATTCGAGCTTGAACTACCTGCGTTCATACCCAATTGATGTGATTAAAATAGACCGCAGCTTCTTGCATAATGTACCGCATCAAGGTCAACAAAAAGCTTTGGTTGAAGTGCTGATTCGTATCGCCCACACCTTAAATATGAAGGTGGTTGCAGAAGGTGTTGAGCATGAGCAGCAAGTTGAATTTCTGCAGCAACAACACTGTCACTTCCAGCAAGGATTCTTCTACGGTCGAGCGATGCCGCTCAATGAATTTATTCGATTCACGAAGCAATTTAATCGCAACGTGATGGATAACAATGGCATCCAAGGTGAAGTGTCGGGAGCCAGCCGATAAGCCGGGTTCTGTCGAGGACAATCATTCGTCTAGCCGCTAAATCACTCTAGCGTTCAAGCAGTCTACCCGGGTTCAACGCGGGCCGCGCCAATGAACCCCTATTTGACCTTGCTCCGGGTGGAGTTTACCGTGCCACGAACTGTTGCCAGCCGCGCGGTGCGCTCTTACCGCACCCTTTCACCCTTACCTGATCCTGCTTACGCAGGCCATCGGCGGTTTGCTCTCTGTTGCACTGGTCGTCGGCTTACGCCGCCCAGACGTTATCTGGCACCCTGCCCTATGGAGCCCGGACTTTCCTCCCCTTGCGTGCAAGCACACAAGCAGCGATTGCCTGGCTGACTCCCGAGCGCGCATTCTACGTGTTATCTTGCTCGAGCGCTAGCTGATACAAGGTGTTTTTACGCGCACCGTGAATTTCTGCGGCCAGTGCAGCGGCTTTTTTAAGCGGTAACTCTTTGCGCAACAAATTTAATGTCTTCATAGCTGCTGGATTCACATCATCTGCCGCCTGTTCTTCAGCACCCCCTAAAATCAGCACAATTTCGCCGCGTTGTTGATTGCTGTCTTCGATAACCCGTTGTTGCACTTCGGCAACGCTGCCGCTCAAATACGTTTCGAACTGTTTGGTGAGTTCGCGCGCCATAACCAACCGCCTGTCGGGGCCAATTTCACTAACCATATCGGCCAAAGTGTCGGCAATTCGATGCGGCGATTCGTAAAAAACTAAGGTACGGGTTTCACCAGCCAGTTCCTGCAAACGCTTACGTCGCTGTTGTGGCTTGGCGGGAAGAAACCCCTCAAAGGTAAACCTGTCGGTGGGTAACCCTGCCCCTGAAAGTGCAGTGACGAAGGCGCATGCACCGGGCAATGCTGTCACGGCCACGCCTGCTGCACGGCATTGCTGCACCAAAACGTAACCAGGATCACTAATTAGCGGGGTTCCGGCATCGCTTATCAACGCAATGTTTTCGCCATTTTGTAAACGCTCTATAACCTGACTGGCGCGTTGGCGTTCATTGTGCTCGTGCAGCGCAAACATTTCTTTGCGAATGCCCAAATGCTGCAGCAGCTGTCCGCTATGGCGGGTATCTTCAGCAGCAATCGCATCACAATCGCGCAAGACATTTAATGCGCGTTCAGTGATATCGCCCAAGTTACCAATGGGTGTCGGTACGATGAATAAGCTGCCAGCTTTCGTTGCGCTCATGTTAACCCCTTGTAAGAACCACACAGCTCCGTTGTTTAGGTGTGCCGTACGGTTTATAGTATGACCCATTCATGAAACTATTGGTGGATCAAAAATGACGGCTGCTATTGTGCCAAAGAAGTTGCTGCTGTGCATGGTTATTGTTGCACTAACAGCATGTTCTTCCGGCCCGCGTTCAGGGTCAGAACAACCGCAAACGCGCGGAGACGATACCGATTTCATTGCGGTACCATTAACCGAGCAAGATCGCTCGGCGTCTAGCTGGTTGGCTAACGCACGGCTGCTAGAGGGTGCTGAGCAAGTGGATGCCTTATTGCAAGCAGCGGCAACCTTTCAACGTGATGAGCAATGGCAACAAAGTGCGGTGGTTATTGCGCAAATGCAACGCCACTTTGAGCCAAACACTCTAAGTGCGGAGCAACAACAACTTGTTGCGTTGTTGGAAGCACGCTTCGCCGCGTATGAAGGCCGTTGGACCTATGCCGAGCAGTTATTACAACCGTTGTTAACACCACGCTTATCGCAAGATTATCCAGAGCAAACACTTGAGCTCGCCTTGCAAGCAGCGCGCGCACAGCAGCATTGGCAGCAGGCTGCCCGTTATCAGTTGCAACTGGTGAATGTGGTACCGGAACATACCGAGCCCACTGAAGTTTGGGCGGTATTGAAACACGTTACCGATCCGAACGCGGTGGTGTTGCCACCAAGCTCTCAGCGCAGCCGGTTGGTGGCTGGGTGGGTGCAACTGATGACTGCTCTGCATGAAATTAGCGTCAACCCGAATCAATTCGATGCCATTTTAAATCAGTGGCAGCAGCGCTTCACTGACCACCCCGGTCAGTTCGTGGTGGACAACCTCACTGCGCTCACCGCTCAGCCCCGTAATCGCGTGTTAGTGTTACTGCCGCTAACCGGGCAATACCAAGAACAGGGTAACGCGGTACGCGACGGCATCATTAAAGCATTAACACGCCAGCCACAGGTTAAGGCTGTGTTTCTTGATACCAATCAGCTGGATTTCGCAGTCTTGCCTGAGCTACTTCAGCAGCATCAGGCAAGCATGCTTTTAGGGCCTTTATTGAAGCCCAATGTGGCTGCCATTGATGTCAGTATGCTGCCAGAAGACTTACCCTGGCTAACGCTCAATGAGCCGGAAACTGGCTTTGTGGCCGTGCATGGTCTGCAACATTTTTTCGCATTGGACACCGAAACTGAAATTAAGCAAGCGGCTGCCTATATGGCCCAGCGTGGACATCGGCACCCAGTTGTATTAGCGCCGGCGACTAATCGTGGGCAACAGCAAGCCGATGTGTTCAAGCAAGCATGGCAAGCACAGTTTGCTGACGACGCCAGCATTGCGTTGGGTAGTTATCGCAATACCGAAGAAATGAAATCAGCAGTGCAAGACCAGCTTGGTGTTACCACCAGTGAAGCACGTATCTACCAAGTGAAAATTGCGGCTGGCAAGATTATTGTTGAGTCACAAGCGCGTAGTCGAGCGGATATCGATTCGGTATATTTGGTTGGCGGGATAGAACAAACGCGTTTGTTGAAACCATTTATTGACGTAAATATTTCGCCGTTTATGAAACCGTTACCGGTGTATGCCAACTCCGGCAGCCACACCCTACGCAACGATCTTAGCGAAAATGACTTAGACAATGTGCGTTTCACAGAAGCACCATGGTTACTGCCTGGTCATAGTGAAAGCGCGGTTTTGGACGAACTTTTAGCGATGCGTACTGGTTGGGGCTATAGCACAGCACGGCTCGTGGCATTTGGTCACGATGCCCTATTATTAAGTCAACGATTGCCGCTACTGCAAACAATGCCAGGCATATCTGCGAAAGGGTTGACCGGTGAATTACAGGTTACCAATGAGCAAGTAACGCGAAAACTTAATTGGGCGCGCTTCAAAGGGCACGAAGTCGTCGCCGAGTAATTAAAAACTCAGTAACATCGACACGTTAAGGACATGGAATGTCACGTAAAGATATGGGAAATCAGGGCGAAGAAATAGCCCGCACGTTGCTTGAGCGGAATGGTTTAGGCCATGTACAAAGTAACTTTCGCTGCGATATCGGCGAAATCGATTTAATTATGCGAGATGGCGACGCCTGGGTGTTTATTGAGGTAAAATCTCGAAGCAACGAAAGATTTGCGAGTGTGGTTGAACAGATTACTGCAGATCAATGTCAAAGAATTCGACGTTGCGCGCAACTCTTTTTAATTCAGCAAAACTTAAATGAGCATGTTACTTTCATGCGTTTTGACATCGTCGCCATTGTGATGGACTTTGAACAAGCCCAATGGCTGCAGGATGCATTTTGAAGAGGCTATATGCAAGACCCAATAAAAACCTTATTTACTGAGTGCATTCAAACACAAATTGCGGCAGCAGATATGCTGCAAGAACCGCTAGAAAGTGCTGCTAACTTATTGGTTGAGTCGTTACTGCAAGGTCGCAAGATCTATTGTTGTGGCGAGAGCCTGGCGCACGCAACGTCGCGCCATTTTGCCCATATCATGTTAACCGGTTTAAGTTTCGAACGGCCGCCCTTCCCAGTTACCTCGCTGCATGCCGATTATGGCGCCAAGGAACATACCCGTATGTTCGCCCAGCAAATTCAAGCTGTGGGGCAGGCAAATGATGTGCTGATGGTATTCAATGCCTGTGAGCGAGCCCCACGTGTCAGCGCGGCGATGGAAGCTGCGCTCAGTCGCGATATGCTTATTATTGCGATAACGCATACCAGTGACACCGACATCGCCGGACTACTTGGTCCCGAAGATGTTGAGATAAGAATACCAACAAGCAACAGCGCAAGAGCTAGTGAGCACTTACTACAAATTTCAAATATGCTGTGTACCATTATAGAGCATCGAATTTTTCCACAGGAGACAAATTCATGAGCAACCGTCGGAAATTGATTCGTACGGCGTTTCTTAGCGCCGTTCTTACCGTAACCTTAAGTGGCTGTGCCGCAGCCTTAGTAGGCGCCACAGCGGTGGGGATTTCTGCGGCAACCGATACCCGTAGCGTGGGCACTCAAATTGATGATCAAACCATTGAGGTACGCGTGATTACGGCGTTAAAAAATGACGACCGAATGGATGACTCACGCGTGCAAGTGGTTTCGTTTAACCGTTCGGTATTGTTGTTGGGGCAGGTGAATAACAGCTCACTGCGCGAGCTTGCCAGCCATATTGTTCGCAATACCCAAGGCGTGGACCGCGTGCACAACGAACTTCAAGTGGCGCCAGTTATCTCGTTTGGCCAAATCAGTAAAGATACGTACATTACCAGCAAAATAAAGGCAAAGTTCGTTGCTAACGATAAAATTAACGTAAGTGATATTAAGGTCGTTACAGAAAATGGCGAGGTTGCATTAATGGGCTTGGTCGACCGTGACACTGCGAAATTAGCTATCGACATAGCGCGCAACATTAATGGGGTTACGCGCGTTATCGACGCATTTGAATAACACGTTTTATTTTACAACGCGTAAATGCGAGCCTGACGATTTCTTCTTGGTTGCTTTAGATTTTGATTTGGGTTCGCTTTGTGCCGCTTCCTTGTCTTCATCAATCTCTGAAGACAACTGTTCCGACGATTGCTCGAGTGTGGTTACACTTGGCGTGTCGTAATAAGGCTCTGGTTCAAACACTGACCCAGCACCGTTCTCGCGAGCATACAGCGCTAATATTGCACCCATAGGCACAATCACCCGATGCGGGTTGCCAGAAAATCGCGCATTAAACTGCACCGATTCATTGTCGACAACAAAGTTTGTCACCGCGGTTGGGGAAATATTAAGAATAATCTGACCATCTTGAACGAACTGCCACGGCACCTGACAGCCAGGATAATCTGCATCAACCACTAGATGCGGTGTAACTTGATTATCGATTATCCACTCGTACACCGCCCGTACTAAGTACGGACGGCGTGGTGTCATCGCTTGTTCACTCACCGACCTAAGTCTCGCTCGTTCTCGGTGAGGGATTCCTGAAATGACTCGCGCTCAAACACACGAACCATGTAGGCTTTTACTTCTTTCGCACCGGCACCTTCTAACTCGATACCATACAACGGCAAACGCCATAGTAATGGGGCGAGGTAGCAATCTACCAAGCTAAACTCTTCACTCATGAAGAAAGGTGAGTCTGCAAACAATGGCGCTAGCGACAAAATGCCTTCGCGTAGCTCCTGACGTGCTGCTTCTGCACCTTTACCACCCGCTGTAATTTTCTCCGCAAGCGCATACCAATCACGATCAATGCGGTACATCATTAAGCGGCTGGTACCCCGGGCAACAGGGTACACCGGCATTAATGGCGGGTGCGGGAAACGTTCATCAAGGTATTCCATGATGATATGAGCGTTATAAAGCACTAACTCGCGATCAACCAGTGTCGGCAATGAGTCCGCATATGGGTTGAGTTGCATTAAGTCTTCCGGACGATTGTCCGGGTCAACAAATGTTATCTCAACACCAACGCCTTTCTCTGCAAGCACGATACGCGTTTGATGGCTGCGTAAGTCATTTACGCCCGAATATAAGGTCATTACTGACCGTTTGTTTGCCGCAACCGACATGTTGTTCTCCATAAAGCTTATTTCACGTCCTTAAAGAATTCACGTTTCAGCAGTATCGCGAAAATCAAAAAGACTAATAGGAAACCGAACACATACCAGCCAATGCGCTTCTGTTGCAACATCATTGGTTCACCTGTGTAAACCAAGAAATTGGTCAAATCAAGCGCAGCTTGGTCGTATTCAGCTTCAGTCAACATACCGCTGCCATCGGCTTTAATACCTACATAAACGTCCTGCATTTCGCCGTCGATCATGCGCTGTTCTGTTGTTTTACGCGGCACGCCTTGCAGTTCCTGCAATGCATGCGGCATACCAACCGCTGGAAATACCGTGTTATTCACGCCAAATGGACGGCTTTCGTCTACATAAAATGAACGCAAATAGGTGTAAATCCAGTCAGCACCACGAACGCGCGAAACCAGAGTTAAGTCCGGAGCTGTTGTACCAAACCAATTACCTGCATCGTCAGCAGTCATGGCGTTGGTTATTAAGTCACCGACTTTTTCGCCTGTAAATTGTAAGTTCTCGACCCCTAATTCTTCAGGAATCTCAAGATCTTTGAACGTACGATTGTAGCGTTGATACTGCATTGAGTGACAACCCAAGCAGTAGTTCATGAACAACTGTGCACCACGCTGCAACGACGCTTTGTCATGCAAATCAACGTTCGCTTTATCCAGTGGAACTGTTGGGCCAGCTGCTAATGTTGCAACTGACCACAGTGATGCTGCTACCAGCAGAGTATTTTTAATAAACTGTTTCATCACTTAGTAATCCTCTCTGGAACTGGCTTCGTGTTCTCGTTCTTACTGTAGAAGAACAAGACAACAAAGAACGCAAAGTACAAGAAGGTGAAGATACGCGCGAACATGGTGTAAACCTCAGTCGCAGGCTTCAAACCTAAGTAGCCGAGCGCGATGAAGCTGATCGCAAATACCGTCAGGTTCACTTTGTGAATGGTACTACGGTAGCGAATTGAGCGTACTTTACCGCGGTCAAGCCATGGCAGTACGAACAAGGCAACGATAGCGCCAAACATCAAGATAACACCGAATAATTTATCAGGAACTGCACGCAAAATTGCATAGAACGGCGTGAAATACCAAACAGGTGCTATATGCTCTGGCGTTTTCAGCGGATTAGCCGCTTCAAAGTTTGGTGGCTCCAGGAACAGACCACCCATTGCCGGAGCAAAGAAGATGACGTAACAGAAGAAGAACAAGAAGATAGCAACACCCACCAAGTCCTTCACGATGTAATACGGGAAGAATGGGAATGCATCGACAATGTCGTACTTCTTCGTGAAGCGCTCATGGAACGTGAACTTCGGCTTCTCAGACTCGGGTACCGAGCCTTTAGGCTTCTTAATTGAAACACCTTCAGGGTTGTTCGAGCCAACTTCGTGCAATGCGATAATGTGCAAGAACACTAAGATAACCAAGACCAATGGCAAGGCAATAACATGCAATGCAAAGAAACGGTTCAAGGTAGCGCCGGAAATGACGTAGTCACCACGAATCCACAGCGTTAAGTCATCACCAATGATTGGAATTGCACCAAACAATGAAATGATTACCTGTGCGCCCCAGTATGACATTTGGCCCCATGGCAACAAGTAACCCATAAAGGCTTCAGCCATTAGTACCAGGAAGATCAGCATACCGAACACCCACAGCAATTCGCGTGGCTTCTGGTAGGAGCCGTACATCATACCGCGGAACATGTGGAGATACACCACCACAAAGAACGCAGACGCGCCAGTGGAGTGCATATAGCGCAACAACCAACCGTACTCAATGTCTCGCATGATGAATTCAACCGAGGCGAATGCGCCTTCGGCTGATGGGACATAGTTCATTGTTAACCAGATACCGGTGAGGATCTGGTTCACTAAAACCAAAGTGGCCAGCACACCAAAGATGTACCAGAAGTTAAAATTTTTCGGAGCAGGATATTGCGCTAAGTGAATATTCCACGTTTTGGTCATCGGAATACGTTCGTCAAACCATGCAATGAGCTTTTTCATTAGGCTTGTCCCCCGTCTTCACCGATTAAAATCGTTGTATCACTGACATAGTAATGCGGCGGAACAACCAAGTTATATGGCGCTGGAACACCTTGGAATACGCGACCGGCGATATCAAACACTGAACCATGGCATGGACAGAAGAAGCCAGACTCTGCACCTTCCACATATTCACCCATACCTTGATCTAAAAACTGCGGTGAACAGCCTAGGTGGGTACAGATACCAACCGCTACAAAGAACTCTTCTTTGCGTGAGCGATGCAAGTTTTTTGCATACTCTGGTTGTTGTGGCTCGTCAGAGTTCGGGTCACGAAGCTGACCGTTGACAGCTTCTAGTGACGCCAACATTTCTGGCGTACGACGCACAACCCAAACAGGTTGGCCACGCCATTCAACCCGAACCAATTGGCCCGGCTCTGCTTTTCCAATGTTCACTTCCACTGGTGCACCCGCGTTTTTTGCTTTTTCACTCGGGTTCCACGATGCAATGAAAGGAACGGCAACACCAACCGCGCCCGCTGCTCCAACGACAGATGTCGCGACAGTCAGAAAACGACGGCGGCCTTTATCTACAGGCGCATTGCTCATCCACTTACTCTCCAGTTTGGACGCTTCACGGGACTTTGCCGCGAAGTCAGTAATTAGCTGCTGCGTTAGGCTCACCCAAACAACTTGCGGGCGAGCGACAATAAAAAAATGCTTTCAGATGATAAAGAAATGCCCTGATTTTTACAAGGATAAAGACAAAAAACCCGGCACAAAGGCCGGGTTTTTGACGTACTCGAGTTTTCGAATTAACGCTTCGAGAACTGTGGACGCTTACGCGCTTTATGCAAGCCAACTTTCTTACGTTCAACTTGACGTGCGTCACGCGTTACATAACCCGCGCTACGCAAGTTGCTACGTAGAGTTTCGTCGTACTGCATCAGTGCACGGGTAATACCGTGACGTACTGCGCCAGCTTGACCACTGGTACCACCACCTTTAACAGTGATGTACAAATCGAATTTTTCAACCATTTCTACCAACTCAAGCGGTTGACGAACAACCATACGAGCGGTATCACGGCTAAAGTATTCTTCTAAAGTGCGGTTATTGATGCTGATGTTGCCGCTGCCTGGACGCAAGAAAACGCGTGCAGTCGAGCTTTTGCGACGACCAGTACCGTAGTATTGATTCTGTGCCATAGTCTTCATGCTCCGTCTTAAATTTCAAGTTGTTTTGGTTGCTGAGCTACATGGTTGTGCTCTGCACCAGCGTACACTTTCAGTTTACGGAACATGGCACGACCTAGTGGACCACGAGGTAACATACCTTTCACCGCTTTCTGAATTACCATTTCTGGTTTCTTAGCAATCAACTTCTCGAAGCTGATTTCTTTGATACCGCCTGGGTAACCAGTGTGTGAATAGTAGATCTTGCCCTGTGCCTTACGGCCAGTAACAGTCACTTTCTCAGCGTTAACGATGATGATGTAATCACCAGTGTCTACGTGAGGAGTGTATTCAGGCTTATGCTTACCGCGCAAGCGTGTAGCAACTTCAGTCGCTAAACGACCTAAGGTTTTGCCTTCAGCGTCAATAACATACCAGTCACGTTGTACAGTTTCTGGTTTTGCAACAAATGTACTCATTGAAATTACTCTTTTCTTTAAGGTTCACGACAGTAGTTCCGGGCTTCCCCGCGAACCACAACAACCGCTGTGGTTGAGCCACTTAACGGTTAGTTGTACCTGTAACGTGGGCTGCGCGGATTATAGGGAAAAGTGATCGAAAGATCAACGGCGATGTTCGTTAATCGTTATTCGTTAATCGTTATTGGTTATTGGTTAATCGTTATTGGTTATTGGTTAACGAATAACGACAAGCGCAGCGATCGAATAACGAATAACGCTTTTCAGGCTTTCAGTGCTGCGATGATTTCGGCACTACGTTCCCACAGGCTCGCAAGCTGGAACAATGCGGCACCCTCTGTTGGCGATAATTCGTTCGCTGCGATATTCGTCAACCAGGTATGCCGCAGTAGGTTGCGCGTTGCGCGTATTGAACTTAATAGTGCCGACCAACTCGCTTCTGAACGGTCTTTCATGTCTGCGCCACTCAATAATTCCAGCAGTTGATTGCGCATGTCATGATTGAGGCTAGCGTCGATATGCGCCGGCTTAGCAGCGCGAAGTTTTTCGACGATATCGCGTAAATCGATTAACCGGGCATAACTATTATGAAGCTCCGCCAGTTTTAATGCTTCGTCACCATGCAGTTGCTTTTCACTCAGTAAATTGAGGTAAACCTTGATGTGTCCGAGTAGCTCGCCCGTCGCAATATCTTCTTCAGTATCAGCGTGTAAAGCATCATCTCGCAGTAACGCTCTTAGGCGCATGATATATTGGCGCAAAACACGGTTGAGTTCTTGCTGCGCTGCACCCAAACCCATGGCGGGAATTTGAAGTACAGTTTTATCCAGAAAGCGCGGCTCACCAGAGCGCAAAGGCGGTAGCCGATACCAACGCTCAACCTGGCGAAAAATGCGGGTATCCAGCAACCACATTAAAGCCAAGCCTAACACGTTGAACAATGTATGAAACACTGCAAGCCCTGAACTGATATTAGTGACTTGTTCACCACCAGAAAGCAACTCTGCGACCCACCATAAAGGGACCAATAACACCAGTGCAACTGCGCCAGTCACGCTGTTCATGAGAACATGCACTGCCGCCAAGCGTTTCGCGTGTGCGGTTGCGCCCACACTGGCCAGCAACGCCGTGATGGTAGTGCCAATGTTGGCACCGATAACCACAGCAGCACCGGCAAGTGGGCTAAAGACGCCACTGACTGAAGCCGTTAAAACAATTGCGAGTGCAGCTGAGGACGATTGCACCAGCGCCGTTAGTATCGCCCCTGCCATTACCGCCAATAGCACACCTGTTATACCCGTAACGTGCAATTGCTCTACCGGTAACACCGTTACCACTTGTTCAAATGCATCGCGTAGTGTATCCAGCCCGACAAACAATACACCGAATCCAGCAATCGCCGTGCCTACGTTGCCAGCAACTGAGTTTTTACGAACCAGTTGAATGAGCATGCCAAAACCAATAAGCGGCCAGGCAAAAACGCCAATATTGAGCTTCAGACCAATCAGCGCGACTATCCACGCCGTCATGGTGGTACCGACGTTGCTGCCGAAAACCACCCACGCAGCTTCGCGCAACTTAAGCATGCCAGCGTTAGTAAAACCGAGTAAAGCGACAACAACTGCACTTGACGATTGCACCAAGGCAGTTACTGTGAAACCTGATAAAGCCGCGCGCAGACGGGTTTGAGTGGAGCGTTCGAGGAAATTTTGTAAGTGGCTGCCCGCTGCAGCTTTCAAACCATCAGTGAGCAACTGCATACCAAGTAGCAGTAGGCCTAGACCTCCAATTGCTAACGTCAGGTCAGTTAAAGTCATGGTTTGTGTGCGAGCCCTAAATATTCGTGACTTTGCATTTCGAGTAAGCGGCTGATACAGCGCTTGAACTCAAAGTTAAGTTTGCCGTCCGTGTACAGCGCATCAAGTTTCGTCGCGGCCGACATGATCAGCTTAACGCGTCGTTCATAAAACTCATCAACCAAGGCGATGAAACGACGCGCGGCGTCATCGTTATGCGAACCCATTTGCGGTACATCACTAATCAGCACCGCATGATAACACTGTGCTAATTCAATATAGTCGTTCTGTGAGCGAGGGCCACCGCAAATTGCCTCAAATGAAAACAACACCACATCATCACACTCCATACGCACCGGAATATTACGATTGTTCACCGTAATGTATCCGTGCTCATCACGGTTGCAGTGATCGGGCGCTAATTCCGTGAAGTATCGCTCAAGATTGGCATCCGCTGCCGCGTCCGCTGGAGCGTGATAAATTTCAGCCTGCGTCAATGTACGCAGTCGGTAATCAATACCACTGTCAACATTGATGATTTCACAATGCTGCTTAATCAGCTCAATCGCTGGCAAGAAGCGCTGACGCTGTAAACCGTTGCGATATAACTCGTCTGGCACAATATTCGAGGTAGCTACCAGCACCACATTGCGTTTAAACAATTCCTGCATCAGTGTGCCCAAGATCATGGCGTCGGTAATGTCTTGCACGAAGAACTCATCAAAACATACCACCCGCGCCTCGGCCGCAAGCTTGTCTGCAATCAATGGCAACGGATCGCTACGCCCTTTGAGTTCTTTAAGCTCAGCATGCACACGGTGCATAAATCGATGAAAGTGGACACGTAACTTCTGTTCAAATGGTAGCGTTTCGTAAAAAGTATCCACCAAATAGGTTTTACCGCGGCCTACACCGCCCCAGAAATAAATGCCCTTGGGTACCTTGGCTGTAGCACCAAACAGGCTTTTAATGGTTTTTAACAGGCTGGGTTGCGTCGCTTGGTTATGAAATAAGACCAGTTCGTCGTATAGACGCTGCAAGGCTTCCACAGCGCACCGTTGAGCCTCGTCCGGCGTGAAATTACCACTGTTAAGGTCCTGCTCATACTTTGAGATTGGCGTAAGCTTGTTCGTTGTCACTACCACTTTGACCCTTTTCTAGATTATGCTAGTAGGTGTTAGTTTATCATGCGAATTGCATTTTTAAGGAGTAATTATGAGCTGGATTATTGGAATTTTATTAGTCGTTGCCGGAGCAATTGTTGGTTTTTTTGCGGCGCGCTACTGGCTCGCAGAGCATTCGGATGAAGCAGAACTGAGCGACGAAGTGACTCAAACTAAGCAAAAGTTGGCTGATTATCGCCAGGAAGTCGCTGAGCATCTTGCTACAGCGCAAGCGCTGGTGGGTCAGTTAGAAGAAACACAAGATAAGCTAAAAGCGTATTTACACCACAGCGCAGACCTATTGCAGCGCGAGCAAGAACAACCAAGTCTGCCATTTTTCGCTGAAGACACCATGCGTGAACTACGTATGGCTAACAAAGTAAATAGCGAAAAGCGCAAGTCGGACGATAAAGCCGCAAGTGATATGCCGCGCGATTACAGCGATAAAAAATCTGGACTATTTAAGTAATTCAAAAGCGTTGTTCGTTGTTCGTTATTCGGAAAAGCCGAGAAAAAGCGTTTTTTGTTTAAACGAGTAACGAATAACGAATAACGAATAACGAATAACGAATAACGAATAACGAATAACGAATTTACATCTTGAAACACATCCCACCTGAACTTATTTATAAAGCGTCAGTCTTTAAATGCATCTATTCTTAATCTTTTCCAATCACAGTTTGCACACAGTGCATATATAGGAGTTAACTCTGATGAAAGTGAAGTTTATAGCTGTATTGGCCATTGCGAGTGCACTCATTATTGCGCCTGTTTCGGCCGGCATTCCTTTCTTTGGTGATAAAGATGAAACCCCAACGTTGGCACCGATGCTTGAAGAAGTCACGCCTGCGGTTGTGAATATCTCAGTGAAAGGGAAACGCGAAGTTCGACAACGTATTCCGGATATTTTCCAATACTTTTTTGGTCCAGGTGGTCCGCGTGAGCAGGTGCAGGAACGTCCGTTTCAAGGTTTGGGCTCTGGTGTCATCATAGACGCTGATGAAGGCTACGTTGTAACCAACAATCACGTGATTGATGGCGCATCTGAAATTTTAGTGACGTTAAAAGACGGTCGTCAGTTTGACGCAGAAGTGATTGGTACCGACGACCGTTCAGATATCGCATTGCTGAAAATCAAAGACGGCGATAACCTTACCGAATTAAAAATTGGAGATTCAACCGCGCTGCGCGTTGGCGACTTTGTTGTAGCTATCGGTAATCCTTTTGGACTCGGGCAAACGGTTACATCGGGTATTGTTAGTGCGCTAGGTCGCAGCGGTTTGGGAATTGAGGAAATTGAAAACTTCATTCAAACCGATGCCGCAATCAACAGCGGCAACTCAGGTGGCGCATTGGTTACGCTTGATGGTCACCTCATCGGTATCAATACGGCTATTTTAGGCCCTAATGGCGGCAACATAGGTATCGGCTTTGCAATTCCTGCCGACATGATGCAAAACCTTGTGCAACAGTTGATTGAGTTTGGCGAAGTGCGTCGTGGCGTTTTAGGCGTTCGTGGTAATGATCTGACACATGAAATCGCAAAAGCCTTAGACTTAAAAGCAAATCAAGGTGCTTTTATTGCGGAAGTTATTCCGGAAGGCGCTGCTGACAAAGCAGGCCTGAAGTCTGGCGACGTTATTGTTGCCGTGAACGGCGAAAAGATTCGAACCTTTGCTGACTTAGGTGCGCGTGTGAGCACCCTAGGCGCGGGCAAAGAACTGCAGCTCACCGTGCTACGTGACGGCGAAGAAAAGAACTTTAATGTGGTACTCAGCGCTGACGACCAGGCCGTTACTGCCGCAGCACTTCACCCTGCACTTGACGGTCTCACTCTTGCACCGAGCGAGCAAGGTGGCCTGAAGGTAACCGCAATTGAAGAAGGCTCGATGGCCGAACGCTACGGTATCCGCAAAGACGACGTGATTATTGGCGTTAACCGCAATCCTGTGAATACCATGTCGGCTTTGCGTGAAGCGCTGAGCAGCGCAGGTAATGTGGTCGCATTAAATATTCGCCGCGGTAACTCGCAATTGTATCTCGTGCTGCGCGGCGGCTAACGCACATCAAAACATAACCGTGGTACTTAAGCGGATATGAAAGAAGGCAGCAGTTGCTGCCTTCTTTTTTAAACAGTGTTATGCTTTTGCATATTCTTAAATCAATAGGTTACAACTCGCTATGCAGCTACGCCCTCTTGCTTGGTACATCGTTCGTTCTGTTGTTCTCGGCCTAGCTGTCGCTGCAATTGTAATTTATCTGTTGCCTCACCTAAATAATGATAACGGTGATGACCCGCAACGCACAGAAATGCCGTTGAGTTTCTCGACGGCGGTGCAACGTGCCGCACCTGCAGTCGTTAATATTTACAGCATTGGTTCAACCCGCGAGTCTTATTATTCGCGACGCCCAAGTACATTGGTGCGTTTGGGTTCTGGTGTGATCATGGACAATCGTGGTCATATTTTAACTGCTCACCATGTGGTTGCTGATGTCAACGAGATTCAAGTTGCTTTGCAAGACGGCCGCAATTACAGCGGTCAAGTGATTGGTTCTGATCGCATTACCGATTTAGCGGTTGTTCGCATTGAAGCCGACAACCTACCCACTATTCCACAGAATGAATCACTCACAACCCAAGTGGGTGACATAGTGCTGGCTATCGGTAACCCGCATAACCTTGGTCAAACCATTACTCAGGGCATTATCAGTGCAACGGGCGGACGCATGGGGGTTATTCATTCTCATGCTGACTTAATCCAAATGGATGCTGTCATTAACGAAGGCGCATCAGGTGGCGCATTAATCAATAGCCAAGGCTACTTAGTGGGTATTAACAACGCGCAGTTTCGCGATGCGCGTGGCCAAGGCATTGATGGCATCTACTTTGCGGTACCCTACCCACTAGCTCGCTCAGTGATGGATACGTTAATTCGTGAGGGTGAGGTTGTCCGTGGTTATTTAGGTGTGCAAGTGGGTGAAACGCCGCCATCAAATCCTTACACACAACCGGGTATTTACGTCACTGGCGTTGACCCTAATAGCCCCGCTGAAAAAGCAGGCCTGCGGGCCGATGATTACATTACAGAAATTAATGGTAAGCCGATGTCTTCGGCTACAGAAGGTTTAGCCGTGGTGGCGCAGACCAAACCGGGTACGACAATTCAAGTCCATTATTTACGAGATAATCAGGAACGCATTGCCGAAGTGACCATTACCAAACTCGGTTCCATGTAAGGTGCTGCGTGAGTTACTAACTCACGCGTTTAATATTGGCACCTAATGCAGAAAGCTTCTTCTCAATCGTTTCATAACCACGATCGATGTGGTAGATACGTTCAACCACAGTTTCACCTTGTGCAACCAAACCAGCGATAACTAACGAGGCAGAGGCCCGCAAGTCAGTACACATGACCTGTGCGCCAGTTAAACGTAGTACACCTTTTGAAATTGCAGTGTTGCCTTCAAGTTCAATATTTGCGCCCATACGACGTAATTCTGGCACATGCATGAAGCGATTTTCAAAAATGGTTTCACGCACCCAACCCGCACCATCAGCAATTGCATTCAGTGCACAAAACTGTGCCTGCATGTCCGTTGGAAAAGCGGGGTGTGGTGCAGTAATGATATTCACAGGGCGTGGCCGCTGTGTCGCCTGAAGACGAATCCAGTCGTCACCTTTGGTTATTACAGCGCCAGCTTCCGTTAACTTCTTCAAAACGGCATCCAGCATAGTCGGGTCGGTATTGCGGCAGGTAACGTCGCCACCGGTAGCCAAAGCTGCAACTAAGAAGGTGCCGGTTTCGATACGGTCTGGCTGAACACGATACACGCCGCCATGCAGCTTTTCTTTACCATGAATGGTAATGGTGTCGGTGCCCGCGTCACGGATGTCCGCACCCATGCTGTTCAAAAAATTAGCTAAATCTTCAATTTCTGGTTCGCGTGCAGCGTTCTCAATGGTGGTGACACCTTCTGCCAAGGTTGCCGCCGCCATCAGGTTTTCAGTGCCCGTCACGCTGACCATATCCATAAGAATATTGGCACCCTTTAGGCGCCCATTAACCTTGGCATTGATGTAACCATTTTCAACGGTAATATCGGCGCCCATCTGGCGTAACCCTTCAATGTGAAGGTTGACAGGCCGCGCGCCAATGGCGCACCCACCAGGAAGAGATACTTGCGCTTCACCATATTTAGCGAGCAACGGGCCCAAAACCAAAATTGAGGCGCGCATTGTTTTCACTAAGTCGTAACTTGCAATGTGATGGTTAATGCCTTGCGGCTTAATCAAGAAACTGTTCGGCCCAAGCTTTTCGCTGCTCACGCCCAACTCGCCCAATAACTTCAAGCTTGTACTTACATCTTGTAGCGCCGGCACGTTGTCCAGCTGCACATCGTCTGAAGGCAGTATTGCAGCCATTAAAATTGGTAGCGCAGCATTTTTCGCACCCGATATCATCACGTCACCGTGCAATGCCTGACCGCCTTGGATTACTAATTTTTGCATGTGCAGTTCCTGTTAGCTCAACATTGCGAGTTTCTTCTCGCGTTGCCATTCTGTTGGCGTGTAGGTTCGAATAGAAACGGCATGCAGTTCACCACTGGCAATCCATTCTTTCAGGGGCGCATAGACAACTTGTTGTTTTTTGACTCGGGAAAGCTCACTAAAAAGCTCGCCGACCACGGTTATATTGGCGTGACCGCCATCAAGCTTAACTAAAACTTCGCTGACATCGATGCTGTCGAGTAGATGTTGCTGAATAGATTCTGCAGTTATCATAAATAAATTGGTTCTTTGTTTGTGTTCATTGCATGAATAGTATGAAATTTGTACGTACGTTATGCCAGCTCTAAGAGCGTATCGACACCACTTACGCGGATCATCGCCGTTAACTGCTGATTGGCGTTTTTAATCACCAAATCACGTTTCTGTGCACGAAGCTCACGCTTGATTTCAAGCAGCATTGCGACCCCTGCTGAGTCAATCTTTTCGAGCTGTTGCAAATCAAAAGTTAACGCTTGCTCACCTTGCAGCCACTGCTTTCGTTGCTTCCAGATATCAGGGACACTGGCACGCGTTAGCACACCATTGAATGCCACGTGGCCACTTTCATTCAGCTGCCATGCGCAGTCATTCATTACTTGGCTCCTTCCGGAAGATCGCGTGTTTGAACTGTTTCTTGTGCTTTTTCGCGTAGCAATGCAATGGTTCCGTCAATACCGTTTGAGCGTATAACCGAGCTAATCTCTGCTTGTTTGCTGTTTAAAAGGCTAACACCTTCTACCACCAAATCATAAGCTTTCCACACGTTGTCGTTACTGTCGAAACGCATTTTGAAGTCCAAACGAATTGGCGGACGCCCTTCTTCAACCAAACGTGTGTTGACGACAACCATGCGGCTGCCTTTTTCAAAACGTTCAGCGTTACCGAATTCGATGATATGCTTTTCTTCGTCGTACTGCGTAAACGCACCCGCATATGTCGTGATCAAGTAATCCCGAAATACAGCATAAAACTCTTGACGCTGCTCTTCTGTGGTTTCAGATAAATTACGCCCGAGTACGCGTTTTGCAGCATACACATAGTCAACGTAAGGCATCATTTCTTCGCGAATAATCAGACGAATATGGTTGATGTCCTTATCAATAAGCTCGCGGTCTTGTTCAATGCGCTCAAGCGTTTCGTTTGCTAACTTTTCTAGCAAAATATAAGGATTTTCATCGCGAATTAATTCCGCTTGAGCTGGCACTATACCGCCAAACCCAACAACAGCTACGACTGCAGCAACTAACCACATTTTCATGCTTTTCTCCTTAATCGTTACCCTGACTAAATAGGAACTGCCCAATTAAGTCTTCTAGAACCAATGCTGACTTGGTGTCATAAATTTGATCACCGTCTTTCAACATCTCTACGGTATCGTCGATAAAGCCTGGGTTTAAACCGATATATTGCTCACCCAGCAATCCTGAAGTCAGTATTGAGACCGACGTGGTATCAGAAAATTCATTGTATTCAGCGCTAATTGTCATTTCGACCAGCGGCTCGTAGTAATCACCACTTAACGAAATGTTGCTCACACGACCGACAACAACACCACCAACTTTTACTGGCGAGCGGTTTTTTAAGCCACCGATATTGTCAAATTTGGCATAGAGCTTATACGTCTCACCATTCGTTACAACACTGGTATTGGCTGCCTGTAAACCCAAAAACAACAACGCTAAAACGCCGATAATGACAAATAAACCAACTGCTAATTGTGTATTTCTTGATTCCATAGCTTTTATCCAAACATCAATGCTGTTAAAACGAAATCGAGCCCAAGCACTGCAAGTGATGCAGTCACTACGGTCGACGTGGTTGCACGACTAATACCTACCGAAGTTGGCGTGCAACTGTACCCTTTGTGTAAAGCAATCCATGTCACCACAAAAGCGAACACTAAACTTTTAATGATGCCGTTCAGAATGTCTTGTCCCCATTCTACGTTCGACTGCATGACAGACCAGAACGCGCCATCATCAACACCCAGCCAACGCACGCCGACCAAGTAGCCACCATAGATACCTACCGCTGAGAACACTACGGCCAGTATTGGCATGCTGTAAAAACCTGCCCAAAAACGTGGCGAAATGACGCGGCGTAACGGGTCAACACCCATCATTTCAAGGCTTGAAAGCTGTTCAGTTGCTTTCATTAACCCTATTTCCGCCGTAAGTGATGAACCTGCGCGGCCCGCAAATAACAGCGCGGTAACTACCGGCCCCAGTTCGCGCAATAACGACAATGCTACCATAGGCCCGAGTGATTGCTCGGCACCAAAGTCAACCAGAATGGTGTAACCCTGCAAGCCAAGCACCATTCCTATAAACAATCCGCTGACCACAATAATCACCAGCGACAATACGCCCACTGAGTACATTTGCTGCATCAGTAAAGGCCATGACTTACGTATTTGCGGCTTGCCCAGTAACGCACGCATTAACATAAAAAGTGCTGCGCCAGCGCCTGCAACTGAGTCCAACACAGAGCGGCCTAATGCGGCTATCCGATCAAGCATCTTTGGCCCCCAATAAGTCCTCTGCCAGTGGTGGTGCGGCGTAATGAAACGGCACAGGGCCATCGGCTTCGCCATGTAAAAACTGATGCACTAGTGCATTATCTGATTCCTGCAACTCAGTTGGGGTGCCATGCCCTATCACTTTTTTGTCAGCAATCACGTAAACATAATCCGCAATGGTCAGCACTTCCGCGACATCATGGGTAACCACGATGCTGGTTAGCCCGAGCGATTCGTTCAGCTCTTTGATTAGCTTAACGATAACTCCCATTGAAATTGGATCTTGGCCAGCGAATGGCTCGTCATACATAATCAGTTCTGGGTCTAAGGCCATTGCCCGCGCAAGCGCTGCTCGACGTGCCATACCACCTGATAATTCCGCCGGCATTAAATGTCTGGCGCCGCGCAAACCAACAGCTTCAAGCTTCATCTTCACGATGGTTTGAATAATTTCTTCCGGGAGCTGGCTGTGTTCGCGAATTGGAAATGCGATATTGTCGTACACTGTCATATCGGTGAACAACGCACCACTTTGAAACAGCATACTCATGCGTTTACGCAATTCGTATAAATCTGAACGCCCTAACGCATGCACGTTTTCACCAGCAAAGGTTATGCTACCCCGCTGCGGTCGCAACTGTGCACCAATCAATCGTAATAGTGTTGTTTTACCAATGCCGCTTGGGCCCATCACTGCAGTGATTTTCCCTTTTGGAATGCGCATCGATAATCCACGATAAACCTGATGAGCGCCGAACCCATGAGCAAAGTCAATGTCATCAATAACGACTAAAGCGTCGTCATCAGCATGGGTTTCTGGCTTTACGCTCGCAGAACTTTGAGCCGTATGCATCGCCTTGTTATCTCCCTTTTCAAGCCCGCTACTGTACCAGATTTAGGCTTTTTACTATAGGCAAAGGCGGTAAAATTTGTGACAAAACGTTAGATTCTGTGCTTTTTACGTCTGCATTTCGGATTTCGATCGGGTATTATTGCAATTAACGCACTTTAGCTGGGGTAATTCATCGCTATGACAGATTCAAGCAAGCAGTCTTTTAGGGCGCTCGGTGAGCGCGTCGTTGATATTGAAGCGGCTGCTATTACTGGCCTGAAGCGGTTCCTTGATAGCAGCTTTGAGCAAGCGTGCGACATTCTATTAAACTGTGCAGGCCGCGTCATTGTTATTGGCATGGGAAAATCAGGCCATATCGGTGGTAAAATTGCAGCCACACTCGCCTCGACGGGTACTCCCGCATTCTTCGTGCACCCTGGCGAAGCAAGCCATGGCGACCTTGGTATGATTACCAGCCAAGACGTCGTGCTCGCCATCTCTAACTCAGGTGAAACCGATGAATTACTGGCCATTGCGCCACTTATCAAGCGCCGCGGCGTAAAGCTAATTAGTATGACCGGCAACCCAAACTCAACCTTGGCAGACATTGCCGATGTGCATGTGTGTATCGCGGTTGAGCAGGAAGCTTGTCCGCTGGGGCTCGCGCCAACATCATCCACCACAGCAACATTGGTGATGGGCGACGCATTAGCGGTTGCCTTGCTGAATGCGCGAGGTTTCACCGCGGATGATTTCGCCATGTCGCACCCAGGTGGCAGCTTAGGTCGCCGGCTATTGCTTCACATTCACGATATTATGCACAGCGGTGATCGCATGCCCATGGTGCCAGAATCAGCTACTATTTCTGAAGCGTTACTCGAAATGTCGCGCAAAGGGTTGGGCATGACCGGTGTTGGTGATAGCTCAGGTAAATTAGCTGGAATATTTACCGACGGTGACTTACGTCGCATTTTGGACCAACGCATCGACTTACATACTACACCTATCGCGCAAGTTATGACGCGCAGCCCGGTAACCATTAAACCTGACGTTTTAGCCGCACAAGGTTTAAAACTTATGGAAGACCGCAAAATTAATGGACTCTTTGTGGTCGATGACCAAGGCATCGCTCGTGGTGCACTGAATATGCACGACCTACTGAAAGCGGGAGTGATGTAATGGAAACGATAAGCACCTGGTATGGTGATATCTCACACACATTGCTTGAACGTTTTAAGCAAATTAAACTGGTTGTGTGCGACGTTGACGGCGTATTTTCTGACGGTTGCATCTACTTGGGCAATCAAGGCGAAGAGCTAAAAGCATTTAATGCCCGCGATGGTTTCGGGGTTAAAGCGCTGCTTAATGCGGGCATTCAAGTTGCTGCAATTACTGGACGACAATCGGCCATTGTAGAAAACCGAATGAAAGCACTCGGGGTAACCCATGTTTACCAGGGACAAGTAGAAAAACTCTCCTGTTACGATGCGTTGCTAAAAACGCTTAATTTGCAAGATCATCAGGTTGCAACGATTGGCGATGACGTGCCGGATGTAGACATGATTAAGCGCAGCGGTATTGGCGTTGCGGTGCAAGACGCACATCCGTTTGTGCAACAAATCGCGGATTACGTAACGGCACAACGCGGTGGTTATGGCGCGGTACGCGAATTGAGTGACTTGATACTTCTTGCCCAAGGGCAATTACAACTGCATGGCGGAGTGAGCGTGTGAATCGCAATTTAGCGTGGGTTATCACCCTAATTTTTGTTACCGCAGCATTACTTTTCTGGCGGCCGTTTGGTGCTGATGACAATGATGACGAGCAGCAAGGTTATAGTGAAATTAAACCGGATTTTACGGCGCAAGGGCTGATTGTGCGTGTGTACGGTGTTAATGGTGAACTAGCACACCGCATTGCGGCCGAAAAAATGACCCACTACAGCCCAATTGGGCTGACTGAACTGACCGCGCCGACTTACATTGTGCAACTCGACAATAACGGTCCTATTTGGCAGGTTCAGGCCGAGCAAGGTTCATTTTACGCAGACAAGAGTTTGGTGTTGGAGCGCAACATTGAAATGATCAGCCTCTCGGAATCAGAATTTATAGACCGTATTGAAACAAGCTATTTAACCATTGATACACTGGAAGAATCCGTTCAAACTGACCAGCCAGTGCTGATTGTAGGCCGTGATTTTACGGCTAAAGGCGAAGGTCTGCGCGCGGATATGCGCGCTCAAACATTGGAACTTACACGACATGTTGAAACAATATATACCGGCAGCAGCACTACTAATAATTAGTCTGTTTTGCGTTGGTGAAGCGAACGCCCAAGGTCGCTTGGATTTTGAGCAGCCCATTAAAATTAATGCCGAACGCGACTGGTTTGACGTGGCAAACAAAATTGCTGTGTTTGAAGATAATGTCGTGATTCGTCAAGGCAGCTTAAGCATTCGCGCTGACCATTTGGAAGTGACGCGACGTGACGACCAGTCTGATGTGTTTACTGCAAGCGGTAGCCCTGCGGTGTACCAGCAACAACTGGACGATGGTTCTCCAATTTCTGCTGAAGCCGAAATAATTAGTTACGATCAAACCAAGCAATTATTGACGCTATCAGGCAATGTCAAAGTTTCACAGAGCAATAGCGTGATTCAAGGCAGTGAAATTGTGTATAACTTCGCCACACAACAAATGACAGCGAACCGCGGTGACGATGAAAGTGATCGTGTCACCACTATATTTATGCCGAAGAAAAAGAGTGACACCAACAATGAGCCGACTAATCGCTGAGCATTTAGCTAAGTCATATAAAAAACGCCAGGTAGTCAAAGACGTCAGCTTAACGGTTGAGTCTGGCCAGATTATTGGTTTACTCGGCCCCAATGGCGCCGGTAAAACCACCACGTTTTATATGATTGTTGGGCTGGTGAACAACGATAAAGGTCGCATCATGATTGATGATGACGATATCTCACTATTGCCCATGCATGAGCGTGCTCGTCGAGGCATCGGCTATTTACCGCAAGAGTCCTCGATTTTCCGCAAGCTGACGGTGCGCGATAATATTATGGCAATACTGGAAACCCGCAGTGACCTTGACGCCAATGGCCGCGAAGAGCGTCTTGACGGGTTATTGGAAGAATTTCACATTGGGCACATCGCCCACAGCCTGGGTATGAGTCTGTCTGGCGGTGAACGGCGACGCGTAGAAATCGCGCGGGCACTCGCGGCAGACCCTGCATTTATTTTGCTGGATGAACCATTTGCCGGGGTTGATCCAATCTCTGTTCTAGATATTAAAAAGATAATTGAACACCTGCGCAACCGCGGTATTGGCGTGTTAATCACTGACCATAATGTGCGCGAAACCTTGTCGGTATGCGAACATGCCTACATAGTAAGCCACGGTGAATTAATTGCCAGTGGCGACGCCCAGACCATCCTAAATAACCAGCAGGTGAAAGACGTTTACCTGGGTGAACAGTTCACCTTGTAGGTGGTGCAATGAAACAAAGCCTGCAGTTTAAGTTCTCGCAGCAACTGTCGATGACACCTCAGTTGCAACAGGCTATTAAACTATTGCAGTTATCAACGCTTGAATTGCAACAAGAAGTGCAACAAGCGTTAGAAGAAAATCCTCTGCTTGAGCTCGAGCATGCTGATGCTGAAGGCGAGACTGACATTGGCGACTATGAGTCGCCATGGGACAGCCTGTGTTCAGCTGCTTTAGGCCAGTCCTCTGCTGGTTATGACGGCGAAGATGCAATTTACCAAGGTGAAACCCACCAGTCCCTTCAAGACCATTTAATCTGGCAAATGCAGCTGTCGCATTTTTCCCCTACCGATGAATTCATTGCCCTTGCGATTATTGATTCGATTGATGAGAGCGGCTACTTAACTGTTTCACTGGACGACATTTTGGCTGCTGCCGAGAATCAAATTGGCGAGCCGATCGAGCCCGATGAAGTTGCCGTGGTGTTGAAGCGCATTCAGCATTTCGATCCTATAGGCGTTGGCGCGCGTGACGTACGCGAATGTTTAGAGTTGCAACTGCTGCATTTACCGGAACAAACCCCTTGGCGAGCCGCAGCATTGGTGGCGGTACGTGAGCATCTGGCGCTATTGGGAAGTCGCGATTACCGCACTTTAGCGCGGCGATTGCGGCTGTCGGAGTCGGACCTTGCTGAGGTTCTGGAGTTGATTCAACACCTTCAGCCACGGCCAGGCGAAGGCTTTGGCAACGCGAATGATGACTATGTGATTCCAGATGTATTAGTTCGCAAAAAAAATAACCGCTGGGTGGTTGAGCTAAATCCTGAAAGTGTGCCTAAACTTAAAGTGAATGAAAGCTACCTTAACTTATGCCAAGGCGCGCGACAAAAAGACGACATGCAATACATTCGCCAACAAACACAAGAAGCCAAATGGTTTATCCGCAGCCTCGAGAGCCGCAACGAAACCTTATTGAAGGTTGCGAGCGCTATTGTTGCGCGCCAACAAGGCTTCTTTGAACATGGCGCTGAAGCGATGAAACCTATGGTGCTTGCCGACATCGCCAGCGCAATAGATATGCATGAATCAACAATTTCACGGGTAACCACGCAAAAGTATATGCATTCACCGCGTGGTGTGTTTGAATTGAAGTACTTCTTCTCAAGTCAATTGAACACTGACAATGGCGGGGAAGCTTCATCAACAGCTATCAGAGCCTTGTTGAAAAAACTAGTTGCTGCGGAAAACCCGAAAAAGCCGTTGAGTGACAGTAAACTTACTGAACTCCTTGCTGAACAGGGTATCCAAGTAGCTAGACGAACCATTGCGAAGTATCGAGAAGCGCTGAGCATTCCGCCCTCGAGTCAACGCAAACGTCTTATCTGAATCTTGGACAAACAGAAGGAAGATGTTATGCAAATTAATCTGACTGGTCATCACGTAGAAATCACTGACGCATTGCGCGATTATGTTGACAGTAAATTTAGTAAGCTTCAGCGTCACTTTGACCACATAAATAACGTCCATGTCATTTTAAATGTTGAAAAGTTAACGCAAAAAGCGGAAGCTACGCTGCACTTAAATGGCGGTGAAATTTTCGCAGATTCACAACATGAAGATATGTATGCCGCCATTGACGGGCTGATTGATAAACTCGATCGGCAGGTAATTAAACATAAAGAAAAGATAAAACGCCACTAAATCATGGATTTATCCACCTTATTAAGCCCCGACTGCACACGCTGTGCAGTCGATGGCTCAAGCAAAAAGAAAGTACTTGAGCTCATTGGTCAATTGGCCTCGCCTCGCCTCTCCGGCACCACTAGCTTTGATGTATTTGAAAGCCTGCTCAATCGTGAACGGTTAGGCAGTACTGGTATAGGGCTCGGTGTCGCCATTCCGCATGGGCGTTTGGCTAGTGCCAATAAACCTGTTGCGATTTTAATGACGTTATCTGAGCCCATTGATTTCGATGCAATCGATAACCAGCCGGTGGATATTATTTTTGCACTGCTTGTGCCCGAAGACGAGCATGAGCAACATTTACAAACTTTAGCTTCCGTAGCACAGCGTTTGAATGATAAAAATTGTACGCGGGCATTGCGCGATGCGCAGAGCGACCAAGATCTCTACGAAATTTTTACCAAATAACCAAATGGTAGAGTAACCAAATTCGATGCAACTTATTATTGTTACAGGCCGATCTGGCTCAGGGAAAACCATTGCACTGAGGGTGCTTGAAGATCTCGGCTTCTATTGCGTGGACAATATCCCCATAACGCTATTACCAACTTTGGTTCATGCAGTTATTGAACAATACGATAAAGTTGCCGTTAGCGTTGACGTGCGCAATTTACCTGCAGACCAAAATGAGCTAACCGAAGCGCTCGACTTTCTACCCAGTAAAGTCAAACCAGAAATTCTCTATATTGATTCTTCCGAATCGATTTTACTACGCCGCTTTGGTGAAACGCGCCGATTGCATCCGCTGTCACAAAAAGAACTGCCGCTTGCCGACGCTCTTGCGGCGGAAGCGACCATGCTGGAACCTCTGGCTGAACGCGCAACCTGGCGAATCGACAGTAGTGATTTGAGTGTGCATCAGTTGAGTGAGCAAGTCGCCGAGCGTGTACTTGGAAAAGCGGCGTCACGATTGATCGTGGTATTTCAGTCGTTTGGTTATAAATATGGTTTACCGCCCGACCTAGACTACGCCTTCGATGCGCGAATTCTGCCTAATCCGCACTGGGAGCCTGAGTTAAAGCCGTTGACTGGACGCGACCCCGCTGTGCAACATTTTTTCGCCCAGCAGCCACTTGTGACTAAGTTTATCCATCAGCTCGAAGTGTTTTTGGAAACTTGGTTGCCACACTTTCAGCGCAGTAACCGCAGTTATTTAACCATTGGTATTGGCTGCACCGGTGGTCAACATCGTTCTGTTTATATCGCAGAGCAACTTGCTAAGCGCTTTGGTGATCAACCCTTCAAAGTACAGGTTCGCCATCGCGAGGCGAGCCGACATAAGTGAGGTGTTATTGTGAGTGAGGTTATCCGTCGCACAGTGACAATCCGGAATAAATTGGGTTTACACGCTCGTGCAGCCACCAAATTAGCCAAACTTTCTCATCAATTCGATGCCAAAGTGACTATTGTACAAGGCGATCAACACGTTGATGCCTCCAGTGTGATGTGTTTGCTGCTGCTAGCCAGTGGGCAAGGGCGTGAAATTGACGTGGTTGCCGAGGGTAAAGATGCGCTCGTTGCAGTGGATGCCATTGCAAACTTAATTGAATCACGCTTTGATGAAGCGCAATGATGCGGTAAACTTCTCATATTACTGGGAGTTTATCGTATGCTAGCTGAAGTTGCCGACAAAGAATTTGCCGAACAACGTATTCAGGAAGTTTCTGAATCGTTAGCCCGTGGCATGTATGTGCAGGCCCGGCGTCAGCTGCATAACCTTCCAGCATGGGATGTCGCACTCCTACTCGAATCCTCACCGCCTAAAGCACGTGCCATTATTTGGCAGTTGGTCGATGCCGAAGAGCATGGTGACATTCTCGAAGAACTCTCCGAAGAAGTTCAAAAATCCGTTATCCGCCAAATGGCGCCAGAGAAGCTGGCCGCTGCTACCGAGGGCATGGATACCGATGACCTTGCCTACGTTCTTCGTGGCCTTCCTGAGCAGGTCTATCAAGAAGTTCTGAAGTCGATGGACGAGCAAGATCGGCATCGTGCCGAGCAAGCGCTCTCCTACGCCGAAGAAACTGCCGGCGGTATGATGAACACCGATACCATCACCTTACGTCCCGACGTAAGCATCGATGTGGTATTGCGTTATTTGCGCCTAAAAGGCGAGCTACCTGAAGCAACCGATAAATTGTACGTGGTGGATCGTGATGACAAGTTCATTGGCGAAATAGGAATTACACGGCTACTAACCGTTGATCCAGCCAAATATGTTAACGAAGTCATGGATCAAGACATTCAGGGCATTCCGGTTGAAATGGATGAAACTGAAGTCGCAAAACTGTTTGAACGGCAAGATTGGATATCGGCACCGGTTATCGATGCTGAAAACCGCCTTCTCGGTCGTATCACCATCGATGACGTGGTAGATATTATCCGTGAAGACGCACAACATTCCATGTTGAGCATGGCCGGTTTAGACGACGATGAGGATACCTTTGCACCGGTATTAAAAAGTACCCGTCGTCGCAGTATTTGGTTAGGTGTGAATTTGCTGACCGCACTGCTTGCCGCCGCTGTTAGCTCCATGTTTGAAGATATCTTGGCGCAGATGGCGATTCTTGCCATCCTCAACACCATTGTGCCGAGTATGGGCGGTATTGCTGGCTCACAAACACTCACGTTGGTTATACGTGGTATGGCGCTTGGGCATATTGGTGCCAGTAACCAACGCTGGTTAATTGGCAAGGAATTAGCGATTGGCGCACTCAATGGTGTGATTTGGGCCGTGCTGATTGCCGGTGTGATTGCGATTTGGAAACAAGATTTAGTTATCGGCGGTATTATCGCATTTGCGATGATGGCGAACTTGCTCGCAGCTGGCCTAGCCGGTGTTACAGTGCCGTTAATATTGAAGAAGTTCAATATTGACCCAGCCCTTGCGGGCGGGGTCATTCTGACTACCGTGACAGACGTTGTGGGTATCTTTGCATTCTTAGGTACGGCAACCCTACTGCTCGGTTAAACACCGGCAATACGCATTTCCTCTAACAATACCGAGCCGGTGCGCACACCATGACGCATGTCTACATCTCCGGCAATTGCCACAATGTTCTGCAACATGTCTTTTAAGTTACCCGCTATCGTAATTTCTTCTACCGGATACTGTATTTCGCCATTTTCAATCCAGAACCCTGCAGCACCACGTGAATAGTCGCCGTTGACGATGTTTACGCCTTGCCCCATAAGTTCTGTAACCAATAATCCCGTACCCATCTGCTTGCATAGCGCAGCGAGGTCGTCCACTTGCGTGTTGACTTCCCAGGTATGAATGCCACCAGCATGGCCAGTTGGCTGCATATTTAATTTGCGTGCCGAATAACTGGTTAACAAGTAGGTTTGCAAAATGCCGTCGGCAACGATCTCGCGATTATGGGTGGCAAGGCCCTCATGATCAAACGGGCTGCTAGCCAATGCACCAGCTAAATGCGGGCGCTCGGTAATGGTTAGCCATTCAGGAAGTACCTGCTTACCTAAATGATCCACCAGGAAGCTCGATTTACGGTATAGGCTGCCACCGCTAATACCCGCAACTAAATGACCGAATAAGCTATTCGCCACGTCTGCACGGAAGATGATAGGTACTTTTGCAGTCGCTATCTTTTTAGAATCTAAACGCGAAATTGTTGCATCTACGGCATCCTTGGCGACGTATTCAGGTGACCACAAGTCGTCCCGATTGCGCGCAACGGTGTAGCTGTAATCGCGCTGCATGGCATCGCCACTTTTTGCAATCAGCGCACAGCTTAAACTATGGCGAGACTGTAAGTAACCAGCAACAAACCCATGACTATTGCCATATACACGATAGCCAACATGACTGCTGTAGCCAGCTCCATCTGAGTTTACGATGCGCGGATCAAGCTGCAAGGCATGTTGTTCACAAGCAAGCGCTTGCTCTAGGGCAAACTCTGCACTCTGATCGGCCGGGTGACACAAGTCCAAATCTGGAATCTCGGTGGCCATGAGCTCGGCAGGCGCCAGCCCCGCATAAGGATCCGCAGAAGTGAAACGAGCAATGTCATTTGCTTTTTCAACAGCGGCGCGAATCGCCTTAGCGGTTAAATCGGTCGTTGATGCTGAGCCTTTTTGCTGACCACGAAACACGGTGATTCCAAGTGCGCCATCTTGATTGAACTCAACAGTCTCAACTTCTCCCAAACGCGTGCCAACGTTGATTCCACTGCTGCGGCTAATTGCACATTCAGAAGCACTCACACCAAGTTTATTTGCATACTTGATGGCATCCGCTACTGCTTCTTCAACGTCGTGAAGTTCGATGCTTAGTTCTTTGATATCCGGAATCATTACTTCTCCTGTCAAACCTTAAGGCGTTATTCGCTGCTCGTTATTCGTCCGTTGCGCTGTTCGTCCGTGCTGCGCACGAATAACCAATAACGATTAACGAATAACGAATAACCAATATCGTTTTTGTATTTATAACTCGTGTTCAGGTACAATTCGCTCGAAAACACAGAGGCGACCCCATGACCGAATTTGAGCACGACGACGATCTTGTCAGTAAATCAGAACTAAAACGCGCAGCCGAGGCTCAACAGCAACTCGGCGAGCAACTTGTTACCTTGTCAGAAGGTAAGCTGGCCAAGATTCCTCTCGACGAAGAGTTACTCGACGCGATTCATCTGGCACAACGCATTCGTAATACGCGTGAAGGTTATCGTCGTCAATTGCAGCTTATCGGTAAAATGATGCGCCATCGCGACACCGCACCCATACAGCAAGCATTGGCTGAGTTGGAAAATGCTCATAACGAACAAAGTGCATTGTTCCACCAGTTGGAAAAATATCGCGACAGTATTTTAGCCAGCGGCGACGAAGCAATTCAGCAGTTTATTGATAGCTACCCGAATGCTGATCGCCAAAAGCTACGTCAGTTTTATCGCCAAGCCAATAAGCAAGCGCAACAAGGTAAATCACCTGCCGCTGCGCGCGAATTATTCAAATATTTACGTGAGGTGGTCACCCTTTAATCGGTGCCACCTACGGTTAATGCATCTAATTTGAGCGTCGGTTGGCCAACACCAACCGGCACACTCTGACCGTCTTTACCACACACGCCCACACCTTGATCGAGTTCTAAATCACGACCGACCATGGAAACTTGACGCATCGCGTCGGGCCCATTACCAATGAGCGTAGCCCCTTTAATTGGCGCAGTAATTTTACCGTCTTCAATTAAGTAAGCCTCTGACGCCGAAAACACAAATTTTCCCGACGTGATATCTACTTGACCGCCAGCAAAATGCGGCGCGTAAATACCGCGCTTTACACTGCCAATAATCTCTTGCGGATCATGTTCACCCGCCAGCATGTAGGTATTCGTCATGCGTGGCATGGGCAAGTGCGCGTAGCTTTCGCGGCGGCCGTTACCGGTTGGGCTAACACCCATTAATCTGGCGTTCATTTTATCTTGCATATAGCCAACTAAACGGCCTTTCTCAATCAATACATTGTAGCCAGATTCTGTACCTTCATCGTCAATGGCAAGCGATCCACGACGATCATTGATGGTGCCATCGTCAACAATGGTGCACAGCTCAGAGGCAACCATTTCACCTATTTTGCCGGCATAGGCGGATGCGCCTTTGCGGTTAAAGTCACCTTCCAGCCCGTGGCCCACCGCTTCGTGAAGCAATACCCCAGGCCAGCCTGCGCCAAGCACGACCGGCATTGTTCCCGCGGGTGCGGGCCGGGCCTCAAGATTGACCAAAGCTTGTCGAACGGCTTCGTCGGCAAATGTCTTCCAGCGCGGTTTTTCACCGATGGCTTGCACGAAATAATGATAGTCAACACGCGCGCCGCCGCCTGCACTACCACGCTCACGACGACCATCGTGTTCCACCAGTACCGTACAATTCACCCGAACTAAGGGGCGTATGTCCGTCGCAAAGGTGCCGTCAGTTGCGGCAACCAGCACTTCGTCATAGCTACCGCTAATGCTCGCAATAACTTCGACCACGCGAGAATCCAAACTGCGTGCATAGGCGTCAATTTCACGCAACAGATCAATTTTTGCTTGTTCATTTAAGCTCGCTAACGGATTCACCGCTGCGTAGCGCTTAATATGTGGCGCCTGAGTAAACGCACAGACTTGCTTATTTGCCCCCGCCAAACTGATACCGCGAGCTGCCGCCGCTGCTTTCTGAAGTGCGTGCGGCGAAATGTCGTCCGCATAGGCAAACCCTGTTTTTTCGCCATGTACTGCGCGCACGCCAAGGCCAGCTTCAATATGGAAGCTCCCTTCTTTAACAATTCCGTCTTCGAGCACCCAGGATTCGTTAATACTGCTTTGCAGATAGATATCCGCAAAGTCGATATCACCTGTATATAAGGTTGCCAATGATGTATGCAGAGCATCACGGTCAAGACCATGATGCTTGAGGAGATTATCTTGTACGCTCTGTGCTTGCATGAAGAACCTTATTACTGCGTTTAAAGTGGTCCGCTACCGGAATGTCTTGTCGAATTTTGTGAATTTCATCGACAGCCACCAGCGCCGTCGCGAAACTCGGTTTCGTCTGTTCTGTTTCAGCTAATATGCGGCCCCACGCGTCAATTACAAGCGCGTGACCGAAAGTTTGGCGGCCATTCTCATGTTCGCCTGCTTGGGCGGCTGCAACCATAAAACATTGCTGCTCAATAGCGCGTGCGCGGGTTAACACGTGCCAGTGCGCAGCACCGGTCACTTGCGTAAATGCTGAAGGCAATAGCAGGATGTCCGCGCCAGCGCTTCGCAACGCCCGAAACAGCTCTGGAAAACGCACATCATAACATACCGCCAACCCCAATGTGCCAAACTCAGTGGCCACAGTAACCACCTCAGTGCCAGCTTCAGTCCAGTTGGATTCGCGGTAGCTACGCGTATTATCCGCAACATCGACATCGAATAGATGTATTTTATTATACCGGGCAACGCACTTGCCGTGCGGGTTATAGACAAGACTTGCGGCGTAGAATTTATTGTCGTCTGGATGATTAACTAACGGAATGGTGCCACCGACCAGCCACACGTTGTAACGGCGCGCAAGTTCAGCGAGGCCCTCTTGCATCGGCCCCTGATTTGGCAATTCTGCCAACTCACGCTGACGTTGGTCGCTCGCCCCGAAACATAGGCAAGCCTCAGGCAAGACAACCAATTGTGGACGGTGTTCGGGTAGCCGCTTAAGTAGCGTCTCGATTGTTTGAAGATTCTGACTCGGTTGCGGGCTGCTGGTCATTTGCAGCGCCGTCATTTGTACCTGCTTCAGGTTCTGCTGATTCTGTGTCATTGCGCACCTCCGGTGGAATTGGCGCGTCGCGACTGTCACGCGCAACTTCTTCAATGGTCGGCTCGTCCATGGTGCCAGATATTTTATATTCGAGCCGACTGATTACTTTAGCATCGTGCAACATACGATCAATGACCAGCGCTGCAAGGCCAGATGGCGGATTAATCATCCATGCCAAAATTACCGGCAGACTGGAGGTAACTTTCGGCACAAATTGAAGATCATAGTTAAGCGTACGCGTCATCAAATTCGTTTGCCCTTTAACTTCCATATCGCCCGCGGCACCATTAAGTTCGGTATTATTGGTGTTTACGATGCCATTTACGATGTTAAAGTCGCCACTAAAATTGGTATAAAACAGTCCGTTTGCAAACACATCTCGAAAGTCAAAGCGTAGCTTGCGCAGAATACTATCGAGACTCAGCAATGAAAACAATCGAGCCCCGCGGTCACTCACTTCGTTGAGATACCCCTGGCCCAGTCGCCAGCCAACGGTGCCATTAAGTGATGCCGCTTCAAAATTCTGCGGTGCTCCCAAATAGCTTAGGTCAAACGTGATTCTGGCTTCGCTGTCACGCACCATTGAAGTAAATTCATAGTTCTCGAGAAATTCACCAAAGTCGGGCGAGGTAAACTCACCGAAAATTCGTGTTTGTGGGTGTTGCGTGCTCGTTTCAAGAGCCCAACTGCCTTCTGCGGTAATGGTGTGATTTCTGTGCTGCGCCTTAAAGTTAACCAGTTTTAACAGGTTACTTTCGCCACTTAAATGTAAATCAACTTCCCCCAATTCATAGGGCCCATAGCGGCAACGTTTACATTGCAGATAAATATCCGGCAGGTGGTTAAAGTCTTTGGGAGATTGTGCAATTTTCTCAGCAACAGTACTCGCGTCATCAAGAACCTTTGCTGCTGAATTGCTGGTTCCCAATTCAAGGAACTCTGCATTCAACCGCAATTCGGCTTTGCGAGTCTCACCCTCCGCAGTTGCACGCGGCGCTGGCACGAATAACGCATCGCTGAGCATTTGCGCCGACTCGATGCGCGCATTCCAACCACGCTCAGCTGGCCAAGCGACCATAACAAGATCTGTCAACTGGTTGTCATTAAAATACACCCGTGGGCTAATTAGCTGAATATAATCAGGCTGCAATAAACTGGCGAGTTGTGTTTCACCGGCACCTTCTGGGATAAGCTGCTGAAGCTGTTCGTAGGTGTCAGACCAATGCTCAACATCAGCTTCTGGCAAGTTTACGTCGACCGTAAACACTGGATTCAGCCGAACCACATTTGGGTTAGGTGACTGACTGAACGATGGCCCAACGCGCGCGTAGCCAGTTTGGAGTTGCTCGCCTTTGCCGTCAAATTGCAGTTCAACGAGCACATGCTCACCCAGTTCGGCATTTACCAAAATACTGTCTTGGCTGCCGGAAACTAATAATTCGAGCTCTTGCGGCTGGCCTGTCTCTTTATTTAAGGGCGCAGGGGCATTCACTGCAACGCCATCAACATTTGCCGTTTGCTGCCAACGAAACGAGTAACCACCTTGTTTAGGTAGGCTTAAATTAAACGTGGCGTTCCAGGGCATTTGCCCTGCAACAAGTGGTTCGAATTCTTGTAACGCCCAGTTCCCTGATGCTGTTACATCCACAAAATAGTCGTTCTCGCGCTGGCTACTATTTAGTGTTATCGCGACGGGGAAGTCGCGCCACTGCATTGAAAGTTGCTCTGCTGTTATAACATCATTGCGAAAATCAACACGACCGCTAACGTCGGTAAACGTCTCTTTAAGGCTACGCACCGCAAGTTCGTTACCTTGCAACTCCGCAAATCCCTCAGCAATGACTTGAGCATCTTTTTTGAGTGGTATCGTCAGTTGCAGTTGGCTGGTTAACGGGCCACGCAATTGCAGTTCAGCAAAGGTAGCGCCTAAACTGTTTGCTAACGGGCTATCGTCAAACACGGGCTTTAGCTCTTTCGCGTCACCGGCAATATCAGCCCGAATATCCAAGTACGCATTTTCACCCGCTAAGATGTCTGGCAATACCACATCAGCACGGTTTATTTGTACATTACCGAGCTGACCGTTTTCAGCAACAATATGCATGCGCTCATTACGGAAATTGATAACCGTATTCGCATCATAAACCGGGCGCCAATTCGGCTGGAACTTGTAATTCAGTTCACTTAAGCGCGCCCGCGCTTCGAACGCGCCCTGCTCATCGTGATACGGAAAGCGCTTCAAATCACCGCGCCATACCATCGCGATTTCTTGCGCTTGCCCGCCTTGAATAGCAACAGACAAATAGTCATGCAATTTATCGCCCATGACAACGGGTAAACTATTACGCAGGGTTTCGGCCGAAATGGCTGCATCGTTTAAGCTTCGCGCTACGGCATTTACATAGATTGAATCTTCCGTAGGCTTAAGCGTTGCAGCCAGCCCAATCGGGAACCCGTCCAAATGCAACTCGCTGGTCGGATCCACGCGTAACTGCCAATCACCATCGCCGTACCAAGCAAAATCACCCGACAGTGCCAATTTTGGCAACGCCCAAGGGTCATCATAGTCTAATGCCACGCTATTAAACGCGGCGTTAACGCCGTCGAGTCGCCATGCGACGCGTTCACCAGCACCATAGAGTCGCAGGTTGACATTCGAAAGCCCTGGCACGCCACCAAATTGGCCCCAACTCAGCGCTTCACCGCTGGCTGACCAACGCATAGGCCCTTTTAATTGGTTTTCGAACACCACATCAATCACCCCCTGTGCGTCGCGATCAGCAAGCTGATTGCTCACCGCGGCACCTTGGCTACCAAGCAAGTTGAGTAACTCCAACATCGGCGGCAACGGAATGTCATTCGCACTAATTGCCGTGCTTGTGGGGGTTTGCTCCCAGCTAAATGTGGGGAGTACCCAACTGCGCTGGTTGTGTTCAATAGTTATCGGATTTGAATTAACGCGCCAGCCATTTTCATAGGGGCGCAACTTGAGCTCCCCGCCAGGTACACGCAGTTGGTGAGTTTGCTCGCCCACCTGCCATACCAAGGCTTGCTCACCGAGCTGTAACAAACCGTCGGTGAATTGATTTTGCTGAAAGTTCAACCAAAGTTTGTAGTTGAACTCTGCATTTTTAATTTGTGTATCAATAACCTGTTGCTGCACCCAAGGGGTAATATTTAATTTATTTGCAGCAACATAAACTTGCCCACCCAGTGAGTGTGCATCACTACCTTGCACATCAATAATGACATCAAGGGTATTATCGGAAACATCTGAAAATACCAGCTTTCCTACACCTTGGTGGCGTTTGTTTTGGTTGTTCCAGCGCAGCTCCTGAATATCTATTGCGCGAGTCACCCCAATTAAATTAACCAGTTCAAGCGTACTTTCGGTTACCTGAATATAATCCAGTTGATTTAAGAGTAATGAGGTTAAGTTGTCCGACAAGGTCAAGTCGGTTGCATCATCACTACCGTAGCTGTCACGCAGGTCGTAATGGATTCGCATGGCATCCAATTGCACCCGTTCGAACTGAAGGCTAACTGTGCTGGCACTGCTCCAAAAATTGATATGCACTCGAGCTTCGCCAATTTCAACACGAGTGGCCTTGGTCGCATCAGGGCGCACCACAAGCTCATGCAATATCAGTTCGGGGCCCGCACGGCTCCAGTCCGCACTGATTTGTGCAAGGCTTACTTCAATGGCATAGCGGTTACTTAGAAAGGTTTCAACCTGGTGGGTTACATCTGGCAACTGCGGCAGTAAATACCGTAACCCACTAATAAATAGCGCAAACAGCACCAGCACTACTGCAATGCTATACAGTAGGGTTCTGTAAATAAACCCAAATGCCTGACGCGCCATAGTTACATCATTACCACATCAAACTGCTCTTGATTGTACAAAGGCTCAACCAGTACTTTGACTTGTTTACCTATGAACACTTCAAGCTCAGCCAGAGCATGTGATTCCTCGTTAAGCAGCATTTCGGTGACCGCCGCCGACGCATAGACCACAAAATGATCAGCAGCATAAGCACGGTTAACCCGCACAATTTCACGCATTACCTCATAACACACCGTTTCAATGGTCTTCATCGACCCACGCCCGCCACATACCGGGCACTCTGAGCACAGTACGTGCTCCAGGCTTTCCCGGGTACGTTTTCGCGTCATTTCAACCAAACCCAATGACGTGAAACCGTTGATTGACGTTTTCGCGCGATCTTTGCCCAGCGCCTGCTCAAGACTGTGGAGCACACGCCGACGATGATCCGCGTTTTGCATATCAATGAAGTCGATAATAATAATACCACCGAGGTTACGCAGCCGAAGTTGTCGTGCAATGGCCTGTGTCGCCTCGGTGTTGGTATTAAAAATGGTCTCTTCCAGATTGCGATGCCCAACGAAACCACCAGTGTTGATATCAATGGTGGTCATTGCCTCAGTTTGGTCGATAATGATGGACCCACCCGACTTGAGTTCAACCTTGCGATCAAGCGCACGTTGAACTTCATTTTCAACATCGAATAAGTCGAATATTGGTCGTTCACCACTGTAGTATTCCAACGCGTCACTAAGCTCAGGAATAAATTCTTTCACAAACTCATTAAGTAAGTCATAAGTAACCCGCGAGTCAACGCGAATGCGTTCAATTTGTTCACCGACGAAGTCGCGCAGTATGCGACATGATAGATTTAAGTCTTCATACACCAAGCCGATTTTGCGCATGCCTTTACGTCGGGATTGGATGGTGTCCCATAAGCGCCGTAAAAATTTAGCATCACGCTGTAATTCATCATCCGCGGCACCTTCCGCTGCGGTGCGAACAATAAAACCACTGTCGCCATCACAATAGGGCAACGCAGCTTTTTTTAAGCGGTCGCGTTCTTGCTCGTCTTCAATGCGCTGCGAAATGCCCACATGGGGCGATTGCGGCATCAAAACCATGTAGCGCGACGGAATAGTAATATCCGTCGTTAGGCGGGCACCTTTAGTGCCAAGAGGATCTTTCACCACTTGCACCAGAATCTGCTGCCCTGGGCGCACCAGCTGTGCAATATCTGCCGTCGCGAGTGTACCGTGCGCAATGTCTTCGGCTTGCTCCAACTGCGTGACGATATCCGATGCATGCAAAAAAGCGGCTTTGTCTAAGCCGATATCAATAAAGGCTGCCTGCATTCCAGGCAACACGCGTGATACCTTGCCAACATAGATGTTTCCAACAAGCCCGCGTTTGGCTTGCCGCTCAATATGTATCTCTTGCAAAATGCCGTTTTCAATTAAAGCAACCCGAGTTTCTGTGGGCGTGACGTTCATCAATATTTCTGCACTCATGCGCGCCCCTCAATGGTTTGTATTAACTGTTCGGTTTCGTACATGGGTAATCCCACCACGGCGAAATAGCTACCTTCCAGATGCGTCACAAACTTCGACGCCCGACCTTGAATACCATACCCACCGGCTTTATCCTGCGGCTCACCAGTGTGCCAATAAGCCTCAATTTCAGTGTCTGACAAGGCTTTAAAGGTAACGTTTGCACGACTCACTACAACGTCTTCAATAGAATGTAGCACCCCAGCAACCGCTGTCACTGCCTGATGTGTGTTATCTGAGAGCATAGTCATCATGCTCACAAAATGTTTATAGTCTTGTGGTTTCTCGAGCACTTCGTTGCCACATACCACAATTGTGTCGGCACCAAGCACTAACGTGCCTGCCTCACACAATGTTGCGCCTGCCCGTGCTTTGCTGAGCGCCAAGCGCTGTACATACGCTAACGGCGTTTCACCCGGTTGAATCTGCTCAGGAACCTGCGGCCGTACCACAGAAAATGGCCGGTCTAGCAGTTGCAACAACTCAAAACGGCGCGGTGAGCCTGATGCCAGTGCTAGTGCCTTAGCGGACAAGGTAATGTCTCCGATATTTACGTAAAATCAAATACACCCAAGGCCAAGCTATGGCTGATGAAATCACTGGATATAAGTAAGAGCCATGAAACATTGCACCGTTCAGTGCATGTTCAAGTTCATATACCAACACCCGTTTTACCAATACTAACACTGCAACGACTAAAGCTTGTTGGGTAAGCGAGTAATTACGAATACGTTGAAAGTGTCGAATAGCGGGATACGCCATAATCAATAACGCGGTCGCATAAATACCAAACACTGAGCCCATTAAAATGTCGGCAATTAAACCGAGAATAAGTACGGTACCCATGCCAACGCGATGCGGTAATGCCATGACCCAATAAATAATCACCAGACTTAACCAATCTGGCCGCCAAGCTTCTAAAAAGGCAGGCATTGGCATAACCATGAGCACTAACGCCACCAGATAACTTACTAAGAGAGGCAGCAGTCCAGATTTAATCCACATTATCTGAGCCCTCTTTATCATCATAAACTGGTTGTTCTGTTGCGCTGCTTGGCCATAGCAACAACACCGTTCGAATACGATCTAGTTGCGCAAATGGTTGTGCAACTACGCGTGCATACTGCAAGCGCTCGTCACGATCAAATTCGATAATTTCTGCAACCGGATACCCCTCGGGAAATACCCCGCCCAAGCCGGACGACACCAGCTTATCGCCAACTTCAAGCTCACTCGAGTGCGGTATAAATAGAAGCTCAAGCCGTTGCAAGTCGCCTGTGCCGCGCGCGAGCACACGAATGTCGTTACGTTCTGCACGCAGAGAAATGGCATGACTTTGATCAGAGATGAGTAGTACGCGCGCGGTGCCGCGACCAACGCTTAAGATTTGTCCCACAATGCCACGGTTATCGAGCACTGGCTGCCCTTCGTAAACACCGTTGGCACTGCCCTTGTTAATAACCACTTGATGGGAAAACGGGTCGGTTGCCACCGCCACCACTTCGGCGGCCATGCGGCGACTTGTCTCTCGCACTTCCGAATCCAGCAATTGCCGTAATCGGTCGTTTTCATTTTCTAAAAAGTTTAAACGTTGAACAGCCATTTGCAGCTCTTGCAGCTCTTGCTTTAAGGCTGTGTTTTCTTCGCGTAACGTGGTTCGCGTTGTGGACAAGTAAACTAAACGGTCAAGCACTTCTTCAGGCAGCACAGCGAGGTATTGAACGGGAGCAACAAGGGTGGATAAAAACGAACGCACCGGCTGCATGGTATTCAGCCGGTGGTCTAAGAACATCACTGTGGCAGCGCAAATAAGCGCCAGCACCAGTCTTGTGAGAAGGCTGGGCCCTCGATCAAATAGCGACTTCATGGTGTCGCTTACTCATAACTGAACAGGTCACCGCCGTGCATGTCGATCATTTCGAGTGCTTTACCACCGCCACGAGCAACACAAGTCAGCGGGTCATCAGCAACAATTACTGGAATTCCAGTTTCTTCCATCAATAAGCGATCAAGGTCACGCAATAATGCGCCACCACCCGTAAGTACCATACCGCGTTCAGAAATGTCGGACGCAAGCTCTGGTGGTGATTGCTCTAAGGCAACCATGACGGCACTTACAATACCCATTAACGGTTCTTGTAATGCTTCTAAAATTTCGTTGCTGTTCAGGATGAATGAGCGCGGCACACCTTCAGCAAGGTTACGACCACGCACTTCAATTTCGCGAACTTCTTCACCTGGGAACGCCGAGCCAATTTCATGCTTAATTCGTTCAGCTGTGGCTTCACCGATTAATGAACCAAAGTTACGGCGTATATAATTAACAATGGCTTCATCAAATTTGTCGCCACCAATACGAACCGACGAAGAATACACCACACCGTTTAACGAGATAATCGCGACTTCCGTGGTACCACCACCAATATCTACCACCATAGAACCCGTTGGCTCTGATACAGGTAACCCTGCACCAATTGCGGCAGCCATTGGTTCGTCAATCAAATAGACTTCGCGTGCGCCAGCACCAAGAGCTGATTCACGAATGGCACGGCGCTCAACTTGCGTTGACCCACACGGCACACAAACTAAAACGCGCGGACTTGGACGAAAGTAATGGCTGTCGTGCACTTTCTTAATGAAATGCTGCAACATTTTCTCTGTTACATAAAAATCAGCAATCACGCCGTCTTTCATCGGCCGGATAGCTTTAATGTTACCCGGCGTACGACCCAACATTTGTTTCGCCGCGTGACCGACTGCAGCCACACTCTTCGGGCCGCCTGAGCGCTCTTGTCGAATCGCCACTACTGAAGGTTCGTTCAGCACGATGCCTTCGTCTTTAACGTAAATAAGTGTGTTTGCTGTACCCAAGTCGATCGATAGATCGTTTGAGAAGATGCCGCGTAACTTCTTAAACATGAGGGGATGTTCCCTTACTCGTAATTTGGTGGACTGAATAACCGTGTAACTTTACCAAGCTGACACCGCGCGGGCAAGCGCGTTCTATCGGTTGTTTCTAGCTGCAACTGCCTACACGAATATAACCTTGGCTTTGAATGCAAAGGTTACGGGCGTTGGGGCCTGCTATTTGTATTTCGACACTGCTTTGACCACAATTTTCGGCGGCGGTTGCATGGTTCACCGATACAGGGCATCCAAGCGCGTTAAATCGCAGTTCAGACGCCGCACCTAGTATACTCGAAACAACTGTCAACGTGTTGTCATTGGGCACATTGATTAAGCGTTGTGCGTTGACTGCCTGCCCGCAATCATAGGGCGCAACCTGCGAACTGCTAAAAGAAACCCCATAACAACGGTTTACAACGTCCTGCATCGCCTGCTGCTGCTGTAACCGCAACAAGCTCATTAATTGCCTTTCTGTTACCACTTGATCAACGCCGCCAGACCCAAAAATACGTGGCCCAGCCGTAACGGCCAAAATACCAACCAATACAATAACAATAATCAGCTCTACAAGCGTGAAGCCTTGCTGATTATTTACATTTTTGCCGGTGTTAATGTTCCGCATATGGATCCAATTGTGCTCACTGGCTATGACTGACTATATATATGCAGTGTAAACGAAAAAAGTGTAGTATACAGAACAATATATCAACAAATTATAAGAAAAGTAGAAGCCTCGGAGTTTGTCCATGCTGCGCGATTCACCCATACACTATCGCGGTACCAGCAATCAGCACGGTTTTACGCTGATTGAAATTATTATCGGTATCGTCGTGCTGAGTATTTCTATTGTGCTACTGACGGTATTAGTGTTCCCGCAAGCGCAGCGCAGCGCTGAGCCGCTTTTGCAAGTGCGCGCAGCAGCACTTGGCCAGACCCTTATTGATGAAATAAGTGGTAAGTCATTTGATGAGAATAGTGATCGGCAAGGTGGTGTAATGCGCTGCGGTGAGGTTGGTGTGGCGCCCTGCACCCCACCAGCAGACCTTGGCCCCGACGGTGAACCCCGCGAAGATTTTGATGACGTAGATGACTACCATCAACTAGAGATAACCTACCCAGCTTTAGAGGATGCTTTGGGTGACGACATTGCTGCGCGCTATGCCGGCTTTAGCTTCGCCATCGATATTTGCTACAGCAATGACAGCGGTGTGTGCCAAGGCGCTGTGACTTTATATAAGCGCATTCAGGTATCGGTAACTACTTCGTTCGGCCAAACCTTCACGTTTACATCGATACGAGGGAACTATTGATGGATCGCAATCGCGGCTTCACACTGGTTGAACTCATTATTGTTATTGTACTTTTAGCAATAACCGGGCTATTCGTATTTAACTACTTAGGCTTTGGCGCTCAAATATTTCGCGATACCGCTGAGCGCGACCAATTAGTTTCTCAGTCGCGCTTTGCTGTGAATCGATTGACCTCCGAGCTGCGAAATTCAGTACCTCGTAGCATTCGTGTTAGTCTGGCTGACAATCAACGGTGTGTGGAATTCATGCCCATACTCGCTAGTAGCCAGTACTTGGATATACCGCGCCCGGGCCCGACAAGAAATAACCCTTTTGTTGCAATTTCACCCACCACCAATCAATCGCTGGTCGGCGGTTATTTATTCGTTTATGCCACCGACAGCAGCTATATTTATGGAGGCTCAAACCAGCGCAGAAAGGTGGTCACCAATGTTAGTGCTGTCACGCCCCCGCAAGACAATGTGGTGGAAATTGAATACAGCACCAATCCATCATTCTTCGGAGCTGAAAGCCCCGCCCGCCGCTACTACGTCGGCGGTGATCCGATAAGCTGGTGCTATGACGATGTGCGCAATGCGCTGGTTCGCTATGCAGGCTATGGCCGCACTATTAACCAGCCGTCACTGAGTACGTTGCAGATAAGTGCGGCAACCAGTGCCGAGCTGATGGCTGAAAATTTATTTAATAATTTGGGTGCTAATGAATTTCCGTTTTATCAATTCGAGGCAACCCTGCAGCGCAATAATTTAGTGCAAATTGACTGGCGTTTTAGCCGAACAGCTGATCAGGAACCGCTCCAACTATTACATGAGGTGCATATACCGAATGTTCCGTAAACCAAGCGTCTCAAGCCTACAACGACAACGCGGCGCGGCATTAGCCGTCGCGGTGTTCATTATCGTCGTGATGAGTTTAATCGGCACAGCCATGGTACGCATTTTGGGTGACTCCAGCAGCGCTACAGTCAGTGAAGTTTATGGTGCTCGCGCTCAAACAGCAGCGCGCACTGGTGCAGAAATGTTTTTGGTTGATCTTTTTCCACATAATGCCCCCGTTAATGGCAGCTTGTGTACTGACCGAACTCCCGATCCGCCCGCTCTGGCGCGGGCAGAACAAGTGTTTTCAATTAATGGGCTAACAAATTGTTCCACAACGGTTTATTGCGATAAAGCGGTATTGAGCAGCCCTTATTCTGGGGTGCACTTTCGTATCGTTGCCGAAGGAAACTGCGAGGTCGGCGATATGACCTATTCCAAAGAAATAATGCTGGAGGCAAGTGATGGGGTTTATTAAGACAGCACTAGGCTTGCTTCTTTTCTTAGTTGCCGGCGCGGCAGTAGCGCAAACGTATACCCTTTCCGGTAACGGCAATAACTGGGATGTCCCGCCCGGATGTACCGCTAAAAATAATACCAATGTGACCTGTGATGGATTAGTGCTGCAAGCCGGTGACACCATTATCACGGATGGTAAAACCATCATTGAGGTTACGGGTGATGTAAACCTGAACGGTGCTTCTATTTTGGTAGGCTCAAGCGGCGTTCCGTTAACCATTATTGCGAGCGGTAACATCACCACAGGTTTTCAATTCTCGGGAACCGTTAATTTTTCCGCGACTGGCAATATTTCTCTTGGCTATCAAAATACCATTACGGGGAATTTGGATGCCGCGCAGATTACCACCGGTGGGTTAAGCCAAATTACCGGTAACTTAACCGGCACCCAAATCACCACCAGCTATCAGGATACAATCGACGGTTCACTGAATGCATCCGATAGCATTGATGTAAACGGTCAAAATAATATAACGGGTGCGATTACCGGAACCAATTCAATTGTATTGCGCGCCGACAATTCAACCTTTGGTGGGCCAATTACAAGTTCCGGCGCTATTACTATTGGTAGCGGCCATGTCATTGATGGCAACATTTCCGGTACGGACGTAACCACAGATTCGCCGGTAACCATAACTGGCAATGTCACGGCAACCGGAACGTTCACGTTAGCCAGTGGCAGCTCAATGGACGGTAACGTAAGCGCCGAGAATGTGCTCATTTTGGCTTCAAACAGCAACATTCAAGGCACAGTTAACGCCACGCAAGACATCATCATTGGCAACGGTTCAGGAATAACCGGTAATGCTAGCGCGGACTTCATTCAATTAGAAGCCAGCAATGCATATATTACCGGTAATGCGACCGCCACAACGGAAATTCAAATCGATTGGCAGGGCACCATTAGTGGCGATGTTTCAGCCCCGACAGTTGAAAACAACGGTGGTAGCGTGGGTGGCACGACATACTGCGACGCCGGTGCAGGTTCAACCCCACCTGAGTGCGACCCAAGCACCCCACCTCCACCAGACAGCTGCTCATTATTTAATGATCTTGCTGATTTTGGCATTGTCGGTTCAAACGGCTTTAATGCGGGTAGCGGCTCGCAAATTAATAATAACGATATCATTGACGAGACCGGTACGGGCGGCAACACCCCTACTCCAGAGGGAACCATCGACACCGTTGATCTTGAGTTTCCGCCATTAGCCCCCGCAACCTTTCCGGTATATACCGGTTCGGGAACTGAGCAGAATGCCACCAATCTCGCGCCCGGGACTTACGGCACAATTCACACCCAAGGAGCCAATGCTGTTTCGTCCACGGTGGGCGGTGGCACCTATTATATTGAAGAAATTACCTTTTCGACCAACGCAAATACACTCAATTTGGCACCTGGCGATTACTTTATTAAAAGTATGGATTTGGGGAATAACTCGTCCATAAATATCGTTCCAGATGGTCCGGTTCGATTATTTATCCGTGACGGCGTATTTGGTGGCAATGATATCTCGTTCAACAGCACCGGAAATGTCGGGAATTTGGTGGTCTACCTGTACGAAGGTGCTGACTTCGTTATCGGTAACTACTGCAATAGCGGCAATAATTGTCCCGAGTTCACGTTTAACGGTCTTATCTATAGCCCCTATGAAACCACAGATATCAACTTTGGTAACAATACCAACTTTCAAGGCGGAGCTTTAACCGCTGGCACTGTCACCTTAGGCAGTAACGCAAATATCTCATACACCCCAGCAGTTCAAAGTGAAGTTAACGATGCCGCTGGGTGCACCCCTGAGCCTGCTGCTGTTGATCATTTCCGTATACTACACCCAGAGCGACAGCTTAGTTGCTTGGCTGCTGCAGTGGAAATTATCGCCTGTGCTAATAGTGATTGTACGGAAACATACGATGACACCGTAACTCTTACTGCAACAGCGAGTGTTACCGGAAGCACATGGCAAGGTAGTGCTGTGGTAAGTGCCACTGCAGAAAGTTCAAACTGGGAATTTTTGAACGGCACGGGCAACGCCAGCCTACGTAATGTCAGTGGTGGCGCTACCGCCATTAGCCTCACTAATGCCGTACCCACCGCAACTGCGTCGGTGCAATGTTATGACCCTTCAGGGGTCACGCCAACATCATGTGCGGTTGAGTTTGTCGCTGCGGGTTTAGCTATTACGGCAGCAGATGGCATCAGTAATGTACCGAGCGACTTTGCCGGCAATGATTTCACGCTGGCCTTACGGGCTGTGGAAACAAATACCACCACGGGTGCCTGTATGGCCCGAGTTGAAGGTACTCAGTCGGTCGATTTTGGCTTGGAATGCACCAACCCACTCACGTGTCAGGCAGGCCAGATTTTTTCGCTCAATAACGCGTCAATTCCATTAAATAATAACGGCACAGCCATAACCACAAGCCCGATAACGGTGAACTTCGACACTACTGGCACTGCTTTGTTGACGGGAAATTATACCGATGTGGGTCAACTGCGCTTACACGCCGAACTTGATTTAGCAGAAGATGCCGGTAACGGTGCCCCTGGCGTCACATTAACCGGAACCAGTATTAACGATTTTGTGGTGCGCCCGCATACGTTAGTCACAGCCGCGCTTGATGACTTAGAAAATATTTGGGTAGCAACGACCGACACGGGACCCGGTTTCACGGCAGCTGGTGAACCGTTTACACTCATAGTTCAGTCGCTCAATGCCGATGGCAACCCCACCCCCAATTTCGGCCAGGAAGTTATAGCGGCAGATGTCCTCGCAGAGTTTGATTCAATGGCTTATCCAATTCCGGCCGATCCGTCGAGCAATGCGAGTAAACTCACGATAACCAATCCGTTCACTCTCGACTCAACCTACAGCGGTGCTAAGCGAACGACAGGTGCGGTTTGGCGCGAAGCAGGCACGGTTAATTTACGTGCGCGACTAGGTGCTGATAGTTATTTAGGTGCCGGCGATGCATTTAATCGACTCATTAGCCCTATCGGGCGATTTTATCCTGATCGCTTTGTACTGAGCTCATCGAATGTTATCAATAGTTGCTCGACAGGCAACTTTAGCTACATGGGGCAGCCGACCATTGGCGTTGCCTATACCATTGATGCAGTAAATACGGCGGGCGTATTAACACGCAATTACAACAGTGCCAGTTACTCGGGCACTGCAGATTTCGAGCTCGTTGCCGCGCACACCACACCGCAAGACACTGTGGGCGATGAGTTTTCGACGCGCTTAGTCGCGCCAATAACCAGCACATGGGTGGCCGGACAATATACGGTTCCTACCACGCCATCAGTGCAGTTCAACCGCCGCCTTGATGAGGTCTCTGATGGCCCGTATCCGAATTTGCGCCTTGGCTTGCGTGTGCTTAGTGAACAAGACAATAGAGCCTTTGCGAGCGCCGCTTTAGTCACGCAGTCCGGCAATGCCACCGCGTTGAACGGTACGCTAGATCTACGTTACGGCAGAATGGTTCTTGAAAATACTTTTGGCCCTGAAAACGAACCTTTGCCAGTTGTCATGCGCAGTGAGTATTTTGACGGTCAACGGTTCACTCTTCATGGCGACGACTCATGCACCGCAACCACCCCGACGGCTCTAAATATTATTGACAACCCAAATGCCTTAGCGACAAGTGCCGCAGGTATCGACAGCGATTTGTTGCAGGGTGAATTACAACTCGGGAATCTGCTATGGTCTGCGCCAACACCACCCAATAACACGGGTGAGTTTCTATTCGAATACCAGACGGACAGTTGGTTGGAGTACCCTTGGCTGGACGAGGATGGCGGCGGGCATCGGTTTCCACGCGCAACAGCAGGCTTTGGCCAGTATCGAGGCAATGACAGGGTTATTTTTTGGATGGAACGGGTTGGGAACTGATTGGTGTTCGTTATTCGTTATTCGTTGTTAAACACGAGGCAATAAAAAAGCGCCCGCAGGCGCTTTTTTTATTTGGAAAACGAATTAACACCCTGTTGTCACAGTAGTAATTGTTGGGCGTGCGCCGGCTGTAATCACATCAGTGTACTCAACGTAGCACTCAGTAATTGTGGTATGGTCAGTCGCGTCGAAGGTAGCTGCTGGAGTCGTACCTGCTGGTGCAAAACGAACCACATTTGCCGTAGTGCCAATTGCGGCGTTGTCTGTATATGCGATGTCCCAATCAGCCGCTTCAATATTCAATGCAGCAGTAATGCCAGCCGCAGTTGCCGCTGGATAGCCGTAAACAACGTCGATAGAATCAACAACAACGTAATCTGGAGTCAGTGCACCATCATCCGCATCACCTTCAACGCCTGCAATCGCAGCTTTGCCATATACAAGATCAGACGAGCCATTCATTGCTGCTTTCAAACCGCTTAATGTTGATTCGCGGGCGTCGCTTGAGAAGTTGAAGAATTGTGGCGCGGCAGTTACGGCTAAGATGCCGAGTACCACGATAACGATGATCAGTTCGATCAGTGTGAAACCTTTTTGTGTTTTCATAACGCTTTCCCTTTTAAAAAATTAGGAGTATTCCCCAAACTATAAACTAATTATTACTAAAAATACTTACCCCACCGGTACGTGGGTTGTAAACAAACACGTTACCGACGGACAGATAGTCGGTGCCACTTGGCGCAGACGCCAAGTTTTTAATGGTATTTGCTAAGTAGTACACGCAAATATCATTGGTTCCGTTACTTTCGCGGGTCACGTAGTAACGGTTCTCACCCAACAGGGTAAAACTGGTTGTGGCGGTTGGAGCACCTTGCAAAATTGCCTGCATCAAAGTGCGGCAATCTTCACCGGTAATATTTAGGTCGTGGGCATTGAGGTTGTCGTCACCGCTGACTGGGTAACCGGTGCTGCCATCAACATTGACCGTTATGCCGTCCATAATGACTACAGCGCCGGCGCCATCAACATTGCCTTGTGGGCGTCCGCGCAGTTCCCATTCGGCGCGCACAAGGCCGACCGCGCTGGCAAAGCCACCGGCAACACCTTCCAGAGCCGCATCTTCTGCGTCAGCTGTCACACTGGTAAAGCGCGGTAACGCTGAGGCTGCTAACAGACCAAGTATGACAACTACAATAATCAGTTCAATCAGGGTAAAGCCTGATTGGTTCATTGTTGTTTTAGTTTGCACTGCTTGCATCCCTTATTCCCCGTGTGTTTATTATCATTTTTATAGAGAAACCACGCAAATATTAATGGTTATTCAATATTGTAGACTATTTGTTGTTTCAACGGCCGCGATACGCGTCCATCATCTCCCACATCGGTAAAAATACACCGAGTGCCATAACAGTTATTATAATCGCAACAAATACTAACATGATGGGTTCTATTCGCGCGGTCAAGCTCTTCAGATCATAGTCCACTTCGCGCTCATAGTAGCCAGCAACTTCAAACAACATTTCATCGACGCGGCCGGTTTCTTCGCCAACAGCTATCATTTGTAATACCAATGGCGTAAACAGTTCACTGCTCCGCGCTGTACGCGTCAAACTTTCGCCACGCTCAATGTTCCGTCGCATGTCATTAATGCGTTTGCTCATCCATGAATTATCAACTGCTTCCGCAACTAAACCTAAGCCTTGTGTCAACGGCACACCGGACTGCAACATAACCGCAAAGGTTCGGGCGAAACGCGCAAGTAATGAGCGCATAATAATATCGCCAACCACGGGCATATGCGTTTTCCAATGGTCCCATTTCAATTTACCTGCGGCTGTTTTTACATAATTTATTGCGGCACCAACCGCAACCACTGTAACCACTAACATGGCTGGCCACCAGTTCACAAAGAAGTTTGATGTTGCCAAAATAATTCGGGTTGGTAACGGAAGATCCACATTAAAATTAGCGAACATTTGTGCGAAAGGCGGAATCACCCAAATGTTAATGATCACGACAGCTGCAATCAGAGCCATCATAATAAATGTTGGATAACGCATGGCGGCTTTGATAGCTTTGCGGGTTTCTTGCTCTTTCTCTAAATACTCAGAAAGCTGCAAAAAAGCGCCTTCCAGCTCGCCCGTATTTTCACCAACGTGAACTATCGCCACCAACAGTCGCGGAAAAACGCGCTGGTGCGATGCCATAGCGCTCGAAAGCGGACGGCCACGTTCCAACTGCTCAACGATGTCTTTTAGTATTTTACCAAACCGGCGGTTACTGGTATTTTCAGCCAAGCCGTCAATAGCTCGCAGCAGCGGGATACCAGCTTTTGTTAACGCATACATTTGGCGTGTAAACACAATCAAGTCAGAAGTGGTAATACGCGGCTCAAATAATCTTCTTTTTGGTGCTACCGTCACGCCAATGCTATCAGCATGTATCGCCAGTGGCGTGACACCGCGGCGCAGCAACGTTTCGGCGGCAGAGCCTTCATTGGCCGCTTCAACGGTACCTTGCACAATATCTCCACCATGATCACGACCGCGATACTTGAAGTTAGCCATTCTGCCCCTCCACCGTCAGCGGAGTAATCCGCAGCTCTCTTTCTTCGACAGTTTCGGCGAGGAACAACACTTCATCAAGTGATGTTACTCCCTGACGCGCATAGTCGAGTGCAACGCTTGCCAGCGGCTTGAACTCCTCAGACTGACGTGCAGCTTGCGCAAATTCACGCATATTGCTGTCACGCAATGCGTCGATCATGGTTTCGTTCATTTCCAACAATTCAAACACACCAATTCGACCTTTGTAGCCGGTGTGATTGCAACTACGGCAGCCCTTGCCTCGCACAAAACCCGAGCCGTCGGCTGGAATACTTGCGTCCATGCGCCGCAATAATGTTAATTCGGCTGGTTCTGGGCTATCCGTCACTTTGCAATTTTCACAGACTCGGCGAATTAATCGTTGCGCTAAAACACCACGTAATGCTGCTCCAACTAAGTAAGGTGCTGCGCCCATGTCGATAAGTCGCAAGGCACTGGTAATCGAGTCGTTGGTGTGCAATGTCGTTAGCACTAAGTGACCGGTAATTGCGCCACGCAGACCTATTTCTACAGTTTCGTGATCGCGCATCTCACCCACCATGATCACATCAGGGTCTTGACGCAACGCCGTACGCAATACGTTTGAAAAGCTTAAGCCGATTTTACTGTTTACTTGCACCTGCGAAATTCGCGGCAACCGGTATTCAACCGGATCTTCAACAGTGATTATTTTTTTCTCAGCTTGGTTGAGTTCACTAAGTGCGCCGTACAAAGTGGTGGTTTTACCCGAGCCGGTTGGGCCCGTTACAATCAACATGCCATAGGGGCGATGGATCAACCGCCGCACCCGCTGTAAAATGTGGTCGGGCATTCCGGTTTGCTCAAGATGCAACAACCCAGCAGACTGATCGAGTAAGCGCATCACACAGGATTCGCCGAACTGAACCGGCATGGTCGAAACCCGCACGTCAATGCTGTGATCGCGCACTTTAATGTTGAATCGGCCGTCTTGCGGCATACGTTTTTCTGAAATATCGAGCCCGGCCATCAGCTTCAAACGCAACAACAACGCATTGGCGATATTTGTTTCGGTAAGTACGTTTTCTTGCAATACCCCATCAACGCGCATACGAATGCGTAATGCGCGATCATCCGGCTCGATATGAATATCTGATGCACGGACTTGAATGGCGTCAGCAAATATTGATTGCAATAACTTCGCAACCGTTGCTTCGTCATCATCGTCATCCAACGACAATGCGCCGAGATCAAATTCCGCGCCGTCTTGGGTTTCCGTTTGCAACTCTTTCGCAAACTGGGCAATGTCTTTAGTGCGACGATATAAATTATCGAATGCTTCGAGCAAATCAGCATCGGGAACTACCGCGAGCTTTAAGTCACGTGGCTGAATATATTGAGATATTGCATCAACGGCCGCCAGATCTGCGGGGTCACTCATGCCCACCAACGCAGTTTTTTCATCGGCTTCAATCACTAGAGCACGATGACGACGCGCCTGCACTTCCGGAATTAAGTTGACGACCTGCTCGGATATTTTGCGGTCACCCAATTCAATGAGCGGAATATTCAGCTGGCGAGCTAAGAACTCGAGCAAATCGTGCTCCGCAATAAAGCCCAAATCGATCAGTGTGACACCCAGCTTACGGCCATTTTGTTTTTGATCAGCCAATGCTTGCTGCAATTGGTTTTCACCGATCATGCCATCCTGAACAAGCAGGTCACCAAGACGCATTTTTAAGCGTGGACGCATGTTAGTAGCCCTCCAACACAGCTAAGCGCTGATCAATATAAGCGCGAGCGTCATTGCCGAGCTCAGGGTATTGTAAAGCCTGCTGGTAACAACGTACGGCAGCATCAATATTGTCGCCGTCTTCATAAGCAACTGCCGCCGCTAGCCACCAACGCTGCTCGCCATACTCTGCTGCCAGCGCAGTATAGTCTGCTGCGGCTTCATTGAAATACCCCAACTGAGTGGCGGCTGCAGCTCGCAGCTTCAATAACTCCTGCACTTCGGCAGCGTTCAAATCAATGGTGATTAATGCCGTATAGGCTTGCTCAACACGCCCAATACGTTCCAACATGCGCGCGTATAGTAATTGCCATTCACTTTGCTGGGGCTTCATATCCAGCCCCTGCTGCAATAACGTCAGCGCTCGTGTTGTCATGCCGCGGCCATACCAATAGGCGGCTAATTCCGACCGGACAATCACATGATCTGGTTTTACCATCAGCGCTTTTTCAAGCAATTCCTGGCCACGTGCTTGCTCGCCTTTTTCCAAGGCTTCGCGCGCTTTCGCTAAGTTCACTTCGGCAAGCTCAGTTGGTGAAAGTTGAACCCGCGTCACCGCAAATGAACTTTCTTTTTCTACGGGTTCAGGTTTGGGCTGCGCCACTGCGACGGGTTCTTGTTCTGACGGCTGGTCTTGCGGTTTCTGCTTCGCCAGTTCGCGCTCAGCTGGTTCTGGCGGCTCATCTTGAACTTGCTCGCGTGCACGAACATCGACAATCGCTTGTGCTTGCTTGGGCGGTTCCACCGCTGGTCGTACTGGCTCATCATTTACGGTTTGTTGCTCAGGCTTTGGTTCCATTTTTGGTGCAGTTACGATTGCGGCTGGCTCGCTCGGTGTTGTTTTATCAGAGTACATCCACCATAAATTTAACGCGCCAACAATCACCGCCGCACTGATAACCACAATCGCGACTATCCATAGCCAATGAATGGGTTGGGGCGCAACTGCAGCCGGTGTATAGGTTTGGTTCTTGGTCTGCTGCTGACGCTGGTCAAGGTCGCGCAACATGCGATTAATCACACTCATGACCATGCCTCCACAAACCAGTTTTGGCTGTAACCATAAGCCGCAAGGCCAACTAATAGCACTCCGGCGGCAAGCCACCACGGCCACGTTTGCTTCGGTAATGTCGCGTCTTCGGTGTCATCAACGGCCATGCGAACATGCTTCGCAGTGACTGGGTAAACACCTTCGCCGTAACACAGCAACAACGTTTTGTGACACAACACATTCGCCAGTCGCGGAATACCCCGACTTGCTTGGTGCAGCATGGTTACAACCCGACCATTAAAAATTGGCGCACCTTTGTAGCCAGCGATATGAAGCCGATGCGAAATGTACCGGGCCAGTTCATGAACGGTCATGGCCTGCAAGTAATAACTAAATGAAATGCGTTGACGCAATTGCCGGTGTTCCCGCGCAGCTAAACGTTCATTCAGTTCAGGCTGTCCGAACAGTACAATGTGCAACAGCTTACGGCTTTCCGTCTCCAGGTTAGAAATCAGTCGTAAAGCTTCAAGCGAGTCACTCGGTAGCGCTTGCGCTTCGTCCAGTACAATCACCACCGTGCGCTTTTCACCGTTAATTTCCAACAACCTTTGTTGTATGGCTTGCGTAACTAATTGCTGGCTACTGGCATCACTGATATCCACTTGTAACTCGCGTGCAATTTGGGCACGGAGTTCTTCAGGCGTTAAAAATGGATTGGGTATGTAAGCGGTCACATACTCGTCAGGCAGTTCGTTTAAAAGCTTTCGACATAACAGCGTTTTTCCAGTGCCCACTTCACCAACAACTTTGATAAAGCCTTCACCTGTTTCAAGCGCTGTTAACAGAACTTCTAATGCCGCACGATGCCCTTCTAGGTCACAATAGAAACTGGTATTCGGGGTTAGCGTAAATGGCAGTTCTGTTAAGCCGTAATGCTTTTGATACATGGCAGCCTCAGTTCCCGTACCATTGCTTCAAGATCTCACTTGAACGGTCGAGTTCGTCTTGCCATGTTTCAGCACCAATAACAGTTGGACGAATTAATATGATTAGTTCTTTTTTCTGCTCCGTACGGCGCTTGCTCTTAAACAGGTTGCCAAGTATCGGAATATCACCTAGGAATGGTGCCTTTGATTCGTTGTCGCTGTAAGACGTTTGCATCAGACCGCCAAGTACCACGATTTCACCGGTACGCGCTTTAACTATGGTATCGCTCTCACGGATATTGCTTTGCGCCAGCGGCAACACGAAAGTGTCATTATTCAGCTTCACGACTTTTTCTTGTTCGGTGGTTTCGACTACTGATGGGTGAACATGCAAAATCACGTCACCGTTTTCACTAATCTGCGGGGTAATGTCTAATGAGATACCCGAGAAAAATGGTGTCAGCTCAATATTAGGTGTTGACGTTGTTGCGGTGCCCGTAACGGTCGTGGTTGATACATTGGTGACAAAATACTCGTCTTCACCAATCTTAATCACGGCTTTTTGGTTATTCGCTGCACTAACTCGCGGGTTCGACAACACCTGCACGTTACCTTGGTTTTGCAGTAAGTTCAGTGCACCGGTAAAATCGCCCACGTTAAGCGTCATACCAAATACACCGCCAACGCTACCTGCAGATACGCTCGAACCGCTCATGCTGATCGAGCCTACCGAGTTACCGGCTTTGAACAAGTCGTTCCAGTTGATACCTTGTTGGTAGTCATCGTTAAGTGCAACTTCGACAATGCGCGCCTCTAAAATGACCTGCCGTTGCAGTCGGCGCTGGGCGGACGCCATAAATTCGCGCGCGGCGCGTAGTTCCGATGGTAATGCGGTAACAGTGACCAACCCGGCTTGCGGCGCCACCACAACACGACGACCTTCGCCAGTACCGACAATCCCTTCAAGAATAGCTTTTAGGTCACTCCACAAGTCAGTTTCAGATGAGCTGCTAATGGATGAACCATTGGTTTGCATACCGTTCATGTTTTGCGAAGCTTGGTTATTATTCGCGCCACCTTGATTACCGAGTAAATTGTTGTTGTTATTGCCGCCATACTGATTATTACTATTGCGGTCACTGTCCTTAACACCACCAGAACTGACACTCGTTTGCGACAGTCCCATGCGGCGCAATGCCAAGTAATCCAGGGCAATTGTTTCACTGCGTAAGCCAGCTGGAAATACCCGAATCATGTTGCGTTCTTTACGTACGTCATAGCCGTAAATATCGCCAATAACGTCAAGCGTTTCAGTCAGGGTGACATCTTTCAGATTCACGGTAATAGTACCCGCAACGTCTGGATGCACGACGATGTTATAGGGTGAGTCAGTGGTTAAGCCAGCAAAAAAATCTGCTGCCGGAACATCATTCGCGGCAATTGAAAAACGTGGTTCAGCAAGCAATTGAGCGCTCGCGTTGCGCAGTTGCGCACGGTCATTCGCCAAGCTTTCACGCACCGAGTCGGGCAGTGGTGGCCGTTCAGAGTTAGCGCGCACATTGCCACGCTCCTGCAGCGCTTGCTGCGCCTCGAGCGGTTTGCGCTCGGGGTTGTGCGCGCAAGCGGTAAGCACAATTAGCGCCACTGCGATGATGCCCACTCTTATCATAAACCGCTCCTAGCTGCCTGACTGTCACGCTGTTTTGTGAAGCCAAAAAGGCGCAACGTTACTAACTGATTGGTTCGTTGGTCGCGCAAGGTAACCTGACTCATTTCGATTGTTTGAATCGTATAACTATTCAATTTATCACCTGGGTAAAGCCACTCACCGTTAATCAAGGCTGAGCGTTCTGTACCTTTCCATTGTATTGATTGTAAATTTAAACGTTTCGTCGAGCTTTCCCCTGCTTGACTGCGTTCAATCACGCGTGGCGGAGCTGTCGGATCGCTCAATGCCTGGGCATACGAAAGCGTCGGCACCATCAGAATAAACAATGTTGCGAAATTAACTCGCCACATAATCACGCTCCAGACTGATGGTATAGATTTCTATTGTTGCCTCGGCCTCTGGCGCCTGTAGAACCTTATAGTCCAAGCGCTGCCAATAAAACGACCAGTCTAATTGCTCTAATTGCTGTAAATAATTCGTAAGCGCAAAATAATTACCTGTAATAACCAGTTGCAAGTGATGGCGGTAAATTGCTGCATCCGTTGTTTCAGTGTCTTGGTAAACTTGCTCGGCAGGCAATGCCTGTGCGGACACAACTTTCACTCCGCGAGCTTGATTCAATAGGGCCTTCAATAGCGCGCGGTTATCCGCCGCACTGACATAATTCGCTTCTTGATTCAGTTGTTGATTCACTTGCACCAAACGCTGCTGCAACTGTTCCAATCGACTCCTTTGCGCCGCCTGTGGGTCACCAGCTAAGCGTGTATCAACTGCGGCAACTTCCTGCTCAATTTGTTCAATCAGCGCCTGTTGACGTTGCTGCTGTGTGCGCTCAGTTTGAATTACTTCCAGCGCTGGACGCACGCCAAACCAAAAACCTAAATAAGCGATTAGAAATAAAGCAACCGCAAACCAAATGCGGCGGCGTTTCACATCAACCTGCTCAAATTTATTTTTCCACAGCAGCCATTGTTCTTTCATTGCGCTGCTCCTGCGCCACGACTTGGCTGGCTGCTCAATAAACTGCTGTGCTGCAAACTGCCCACAGTGAAATCTAATACGCCTGATGAAGCATTATCGCGCAGTTCAAACACACCAAATTGGCGACCGCTTAACGACGGATAGTTCGAAAAGCTCGCGAGCCACACCGGCAGCGCGCTGGCATTAGCAGTTTTGCCCTGCAAAGTCAGTTCACTATTTGCCACAAGAATACGTTGCAGCCAAATTGCCTCAACGTCGGCTTGAGCAAGTTCATTGAGTAACGTTGCGAAACTAACCTGCCCGCTTTCGGTAATCTGCTGCATTTGCTGCAGCAATCGTTGGCGTTGGCCCAGCTGTAACTCGGTTTGCTCAATGCGTTGTTCAACATCTGGGTTATTCATTGCTGCGCGCAACCGCTGTTGTTTCGCGGCAAGTTGTTGCTGGGCTTGGCTCAGTGCATGGGCTGCCCGCTGCGTATTAATTTGCTGCTGGTTAGCCCATAAGTGCATCGCAATACCCAGTACCACAGCAACAACCAACAATGACGCGGTAGCGCCCATAACACGGTTAAACGTGAGTTTTTCTCGGCTTGGCTGAAGCTCATTTAAATACAGGTTCGCTAACTGCTTCATGCGGCTACCTGCTTTGCGTTTCGCAACTGTTGCGCCAACATCACACCACCAAGTACTGGAAAGTCAGAAAAGTCACCTACCGCGAGTTCTTGTGCCCACGCTGGGTATTCCACCCAACGCGACTCAAGCCCTAGGTCTTGATTCAGCTGTTTGGCGATGCTTTGACGATGCTTGGATCCGACAGCAATAATAAGCTCGCGAATAGGACGTTGTCGTAACTGGCGTTCAAAATAATCGGCCGAGCGCTGCACTTCGACACTCAGTGGCGACGCTCCGCCAAGGTCAATTTCATCGGCGCTTAACTGCGAGAGTTGTTCAAGACTACGAACCACTCGGTTCACCTGCAGCTTGCCTTGCGCGTAAACTTGCAATAATGCTGGCTCTAGATCATGTTGATAAGCAACTACTGCTGGCTCGTTTTGGTCAGTGAACAACTGCGCGATAGCTTGCTCTTCGGAGAAAATACCAAGAACATTTTCGGTAACCTGATGAATTTCGTTTAATACCGGTTGCAACACCTTGCGGTCAGCCACTATGGCATTAATCTTGTCCTGTCCTGCCAATTGCACAGGCGCATCATAGTAGTCCGCAACAATATCCGTTGGCGGCAACGAGACTAAATCGCGCAGGTTGTAGCGCAATGCCTGGGTAATTTCTTCGGCTGGAAGATTCGGCCGTTCTAACTGCACGCTTTGATAAACCGACGGGCCCAAAATCACCACTGCCATTGGGCTACCTTTGGTATAACGCGAATACCGATTGGACAACTCCCGAATTGCGGCGGCAGAATCACCATTAATCACTTCGATATGATCAGAAACAATTAAGGCAGGGGCGTGTTCAGGGTCATTGTCGCCAAATTCAGCGATTGCAAGCGACACGTATCCCGATGCCAACGCGTACGTAAGCACCAGGCGATTGTTGTGTTTAGCGCGCCACAAACGAATCAATGTCATTTCCCTTTTTAAATTATACTTTTATTATAGTTATTATTTTATCCCTCAAGCCTTTATAAGACCACGACTTGAGGGGAATTTCTAGCTTGTTAAATTGTTCAGCTGCTTGTTATTTTTACGTTAAATTTATTCTAGCTGCCAATTTAACATTTCGCCAGCCCAATACGGCACCATGGGCCCCACCGCGGTTGATACGGATTCTGGAACTCGCCAAGGCTTGCGCACTAAAGTTACTGTTGATGTTGCTCGTGCGTAGCCGTAAAAATCTGCACCAAAACCACTGGCAAAATTTTCCAGTTTATCGAGCGCATCCATTTGCTCAAAAAACTCTGCATACAACGGTAACGCTGCTGGGGCTGAGTAGCAACCAGCGCAACCACACGCGTTCTCTTTTTTCGACTGGGCATGCGGCGCCGAGTCTGTACCAAGAAAGAATTTAGGGCTTCCCGAAACCGCTGCACGACGCAACTCTAGCTGGTGTTCGCGACGCTTTAATATTGGCAAGCAATAGTTGTGAGGGCGTGTACCACCCACCAAAAGATGATTACGATTCATTAGCAAGTGCTGTGGTGTGATTGTGGCGGCAACATTGTTGCCGTGCTCTTCAACAAAGGCCACAGCATCGGCGGTGGTAATGTGTTCCAGCACCAGCTTCAAGGTCGAATGACGCTGTAATAGAGGCCGTAGATAGGTGTCGATAAAAACTTTTTCACGGTCAAAAATATCAACGTCCGCCGTGGTTACTTCGCCGTGAACCAACAAAGGCACCTGCAATTTTGCCATTTCAGCAAATACCGCATCCAACCCATTTACGTCCGTCACGCCCGCCGCAGAATTTGTGGTGGCGCCGGATGGATAAAGTTTAAAACCAATGACATGTGGGTCGGCTGCAGCCGCTTGTACCGTTTCGATGCTGGTATCTTGGGTCAAGTAGAGCGCCATCAGGGGCTCAAATGAATTACCGGCAGGCCGCTCGGCCTCAATACGCGCACGGTAGGCGCGAGCCTGATCGACAGAGGTAACCGGCGGAACAAGATTAGGCATAATTACAGCACGCCCAAACACAGCTGCGGTGGCAGGTACTGTGGTGGCTAACAGCTCACCGTCGCGAAGATGAAGATGCCAATCGTCGGGCGTTGGAATTGTTAGCTCAGTAAGCTGCATATCTACCTCAAGTTGTGTTTCGATGATTATTTCACCGCTATTATACCTCGTCTGCTGCAATACAGCGATTACGACCTTCAGATTTTGCTTGGTAAAGTGCCTTATCTGCGCGAGCGAACCATCTATCGACATCATTATCGGTTTCCATTAATTGGGCTACCCCGACACTAATCGACACAGGAATAACTTTGCCGTCCCATGAAAATTCTGTTTTTTCAATGGCTTCACGAACACGTTCCGCAGCCTGCATGGCTTGATTGATATCTGCATGGGGCAGTAAAACACCAAATTCTTCACCACCTTGGCGCCCCAGCAAATCACCATCTCGCAGCACTTCTTTGGCAACATCTGTGAACTGCTTTAACACTTTGTCGCCGGCGGCGTGGCCAAATGAATCGTTCACCTTCTTAAAATGGTCTAAATCGATAATTGCGACGCTGACGGGCATGTCATAGCGTTGTTGTTCACCAAATCGCTGTTCTGCAGCTTCGATAAACACGCGACGGTTGGCAATTTGAGTGAGCTCATCAATGGTCGCCATACGGCGTAGTTCATCCACAGCGAATTGACGCTCTTCGTCCATACGGCGTATATGCATCAAGGTGCCAAGCGTATTCAGCATCGGTTTCAAGGTGGCTAGCTGCTCACGTTGATAGCCATTTTCTGAGTTCGCTAACAGCAACATACCAACCACTTGTTGTTTGAAATATAGCGGCAAAATAAGGGCGTTTTTCAACTCGGGTAATTCAAGTGGGTGAAAGACTGCTTCGTCAGGCTGAACTGGGTGGGGACACAACTGCGGTTCACCGCGAACTAAAACGTGCAGCGCCAATTCACCGCTTACCTCAACATCGAGGCCTTGCTTGATAAGATTTTGATAGGCTGAATTCTTTGTTTCGTCATCGAGAACACGTAAGCCGTGTAACCACAACATATTCCGTGAGCGTGAATTATCCGGTAGTTCACCAATTAGCCCAGCTTTGCTATCGGTTAATTCCATTAACTTTGGCAAGGCTACATCGCAGACTTCACTAAAGTCGTTTACAAATAAAAACTCGTGCTGCACCGAACTGACCAAACTCAATACTGCTTCTTGCTGGCGACGGCGCTGCTCATTCATGACTTCAGCGGTAATGTCATGGTGTATACCGACCATACGCTGCGCTAAACCTTGCTCAGTCGTTTCAATGACCTTACCGATACTGTGCAGCCAAATATAGTGGCCGTCCGCATGCAATAGGCGAAACCGTGATTCGAAACGCTCTGTTTTACCTTTCAAATGTTTTTGCAACGCCGCTCGTACACGTTGATAGTCTTGCGGGTGAACTAACTCCGCCCATTTATTGCCACGCGCATATGTCTCATCGCGCCCTAATAGTTCCTCCCAGGTGTGGTCAACCTCAACCCACTGATCAAATAAATACCATTCCCAGGTGGCTAAATTTCCAGCTTCAAGCGCCATAGCGATACTTTGATTGGCGTGCTGTAAACTCAGTTCTAAATTTTTACGCTTGGTGCTGTCATGCAAATAACCGCGCACTCGCACAATTTTTCCGCTGTGATCACGGTCAGCGCGAGCGAAGTGATGCACCCAACGGATATCTTGTGATGGCGTAAGCACACGGTACTCAATTTCCAACGACTCTTGCTTACCATCAAGTACGGCTTGCATACGCGCTAATAATTCACCTCGGTCAGCGCTATGAACAATGGTTTCATAACGCACTTCTGGATCAAGTAAGTAAGCCTCTGAATACCCCAGTACCCGCTCCACATTTTCCGCCACGTAGATAAGGTGCGCTTCGGGTTCAATTTGCCATACCACTGCAGCGACCGGGCCTTGCGCCAATACCTGCCGTTCCTGCTCGTAGTTACTCATAGCAAAGCGCCCAAGCAGCTCATTCTTGACCCACTCGGCTAAGGTTTCCAGCCATTGCTGTTGTTGCGCAGTAAATACATGAGGTTTTGAGTCAATGACACAAAGCGTGCCAATATAAATTTGGGGAGCTATCTCAATCGGGGCACCAGCATAGAAACGTATCCCTCCACTGGCGGTAACAAGCGGGTTGCCAATGAAGCGCGGATCTTCTCGTGTGTCGTTGATAACCATGGTTGAACCCTGTGCTATCGCATGGGCACACATGGAAACTTCGCGCGGGGTTTCACTTGCGTTGAAGCCAACTTTGGATTTGAACCATTGTCTATCGCTATCAATCAGACTAATCAGCACCGTCTCAACACCGAATAACTGCTTGGCCATCAGTGTTATTTTCTCAAATACCGGCTCCGGCTCGGTGTCTAAGATGTCCAGCTCGTGCAACAAGTGCAGGCGTTCCAATTCATTGTTTGGTACCGGTGCTGACTTCATCGACTCTCCGAACAGGTTGATTATTGTTCTGTATCAAATAGTAGCAGACTTTTATCTCGTTCATTGACGTGTTTGCGTAAATTAACTTTTTAAATTCGGGTAATTAGAGCGCCGACAGTGATTACCAGTCCAACTTTTCTTTCCAATGCTTACGGCAGCACGAGATGTAACGATCATTGCCGCCAATGGCTATCTGATCACCTTCTTTTACGGCGTTACCTTGCGCATCAATACGCAGATTCATGGTTGCTTTACGCCCGCAAAAGCAGATGGTTTTCATTTCCGCAACTTTATCTGCCACCGCCAATAAAACACCGCTGCCCGGAAAAGCTTTACCGAAGGCATCGCTACGAATGCCGTAACACATAACGGGAATATCCATACGATCAACCACATCAGTAAGTTGCCAAACTTGTGCTTCAGTCAGAAACTGTGATTCATCAATGAGTACACAGTCTATAGGCTGACGTTGGTGCCGCGCATCAATCAGCGCTGCCAGGTCGGTCGTATTTGAAAATGCCAACGCTTCACGATCAATTCCGAGGCGCGATGCGATGCGGCCATGGCCCGCCCGATCATCAATCGATGGGGTTAATAGCAGAACGCGCTGGTCACGTTCTTCGTAGTTATGTGCAACTTGCAGCAATGAGGTGCTCTTGCCAGCGTTCATTGCCGAGTAGGTAAAATAAAGTGAAGCCATAGGTTCCGTTAATCGTCAGTTTAATCGTTATAAGTGTCTATGTTTTTCGGAATAACGACAAGTGTTAGCGTTCGAATAACTGCAGTTAAATGGTATACTTCGTTAACTTAATCAAGGAGAAGTCAATGACCACAACATACTCCCACGCCTTTCTAAAAGCCATGCCCAAAGCTGACCTACATCTGCATTTAGATGGTAGTTTACGCCCTCAAGGCTTAATTGAAATGGCTAAGCGCAGTGGTATTGAGTTGCCGTCCTATACGGTAGATGGTTTGTATGACCTTGTGTTTAAAGAGTCCTACCAGAATTTAGGTGAGTACTTGAATGGCTTTCAATACACCTGCGCGGTGTTGCGTGACATGGAAAACCTTGAGCAAGCAGCCTACGAATTAGCACAAGACAACCTTGCCGAAGGCGTTATTTACATTGAAGCACGCTTCGCACCGCAACTGATGATGGACCCAGCCCGCGGAATTGACTTTGATACGGTTATGCATGCCGCTAACAAGGGCCTTGCGCGCGCTAAACATGAATACAATTCGCAAACAGCTGTGCGCGAGGGGCACAAGCCTCCGTTTGACTATGGCCTCATTAATTGCGCCATGCGCATGTTCGGTAAAAAAGGCTTCTCACCTTATTACACCCAGTTATTTCAAATGTTACGCGACCATGAGCCGAAGCAAGTTATCAAAACTGCCGCCATGGAAATGATTCGTGCCAGTGTGCGCTTACGCGATGAAGAAGGTTTGCCGATAGTCGGCCTTGATATTGCCGGACAAGAAATGGGTTACCCAGCGCACGATTTCAAAGAAGTTTATGAGTATGCGCACCAAAACTTCTTGCTGAAAACGGTTCACGCTGGCGAAGCATATGGCGCCGAAAGTATTTTTGAAGCTTTAACACAGTGCTATGCCGACCGACTCGGCCACGGCTACTCGTTGTTCTCGCCGGAAATGATTCAAGACCCGAAAATATCTGACAAAGAAGACTATGCACGACGCCTAGCCTCGTTTATTGCTGACCGACGTATTGCCGTAGAAGTGTGTATTACCAGTAATTTGCAGACCAACCCGAATATCGGCGATGTTCGCAATCACAACTTCAAGCATATGTTCAATCACCGTCTTGCCACCGTTATTTGTACGGATAACCGATTGGTTTCGCGCACTACCGTGACGCAAGAATATGAATTGGCATTAAGCGCCGTTGATGTGCCGTTGAAGCGCCTGAAAGATATGGTTGCCTATGGCTTTAAGAAAAACTTTTTTGCTGGTGACTACATTGAAAAACGCGCTTACGCCAAGCAAGCGTTAGACTATTTCGATACTGTGGCAGCCGAGCACGGCATAAAGTAATTTCCCCCGGCGGCGTCTGACGTTCTGAACACCAATAAAAAAGCCCCTATCAAAGGGGCTTTAATAACAAATCAGAACGGGATATCGTCATCAAAATCTTGATCTGGAATAAACGGTTCTTGTTCTTGCTTCGGCTGTTGGGCCGGCTGTTGGTTGAAGTTTTGCGCAGGCGCTTGGCGTTGTTGAGCACCCTGCTGAGCTGCAGGCTTCTGACCACCTTGTTGACCGCCTTGCTGGCCACCAAAGCCGCCGGCTTGTTGCCCACCACCATAACCGCCTTGACCGCCGCCTTGGCCGCCACCGGGACGCCCATCTAACATTTGCAGATCATTAATCACAATTTCAGTTGTGTAACGTTCAACGCCGTCCTGACCCTGCCATTTACGCGTCTGCAAACGCCCTTCTATGTAAACTTTGGAGCCTTTTTTCAAGTACTCACCAGCAATTTCCGCTAACCGACGATAAGCAACACAGCGGTGCCATTCGGTTTGTTCACGCGGCTCGCCGGTTTGCTTGTCTTTCCATGTTTCGCTAGTCGCAATTGACAAGTTTGCAATGGCAGTATTATTTTGCGTGTAGCGCACTTCTGGGTCTGCGCCTAAATTACCAATGAGAATTACTTTATTTATACCGCGACTGGCCATGCCATCTGCTCCTTCAATATTCTTATGTTCTGTACGGCGCTAACTGCGCCTCTATGTCCGCATCATTGTAATCTGTTTTGTGTACTTTTAAATACACCGTATGTTCGGCTGCGACTATGCGCACTTCTTCCACGCCAGTAACGCGACTGAGCTGCTCAGCAAGCCCATCTGACTGTGCTGCCGACAACTTCGGTAAGGTATAACTGACACTTTGTTGCTGCGGTGGAGGCTGCATGCCAAAACTAACCACGAACCAGCATAGTAGCAGCACCAAACAAAAAATCCCAACACCTAAAAGCCCAAAATGTTGGTAAATTGAGCCGCCGGCGGCACCGCCGATAAACGCTCCCAAAAACTGAAAGGTGGAATAAATTCCACTCGCACTGCCCTTACGGCCTGCAGGTGCGAAGCGCGTCAACGAAGACGGCAGTGTGGCTTCAAGAAAGTTGAACCCAGTAAAAAATAATACAACAGCGATAGCTAAATACGCCCAGTGCGCAGGCACAAATGCGATAACGCCAACCGCCATCACAACCAAAGCAATCGCAATACGGAAATATTGCGGCTGCTGACGTTGCCGTTCCGCTCTAATCAACATGGGTATCATTAAAGCAAACGAGAATAACAGTGTAGGTAGGTAAAGCCACGCATGGTCATCCGCAGCCAAACCACCCCGCATCAATTGCAGCGGTACCACGACAAAAAATGCCGTAAGTACACAGTGCAAAACCAACACACCAAAATTAAGGCGGGCCAGTTGCGGGTTCTTAAAAAGTTGCCCTAATTCGCTCGAAAGCGGGATTAAATCGCCCCGAGCAGATTTCTGCGACACACTTGGTACGGCTGCTAATAAAACCACAATACCGAACACTGCGCTCACAGCCGTAAAATAGAACAGTCCGGATAGCCCTATTTGCGCACCAAGTAGCGGCCCAAGCACCAATGCCAACGCAAACGACAGGCCAATAAACATGCCAATGGTTGCCATAACTTTTGGCCGCTGCGAATCGCGCGTGATATCGGCCGCAAGTGCTAAAATAGCTGCAGCTATCGCCCCGGTGCCCTGCAATGCGCGACCAATGACAACGCCAACAAGGGTATCGGCCCATGCCGCCACTAAACTGCCTAAAGCGAATAGAATTAAGCCACCGACAATAACTGGTTTGCGACCGATGCGATCAGACAGCATGCCCAAAGGGATCTGCAGCAAGGCTTGGGTTAAACCGTACGCACCAATTGCAAGACCAATCAGTAACGGGGTGTAATCTGGGTACTGTTGCCCATAAATTGCAATGACCGGCATGATCAAAAACAGGCCCAGCATACGTAATCCAAACACAGCAGCTAAAGCACCGGAGGCGCGCCGCTCGATGGGTGTTAGTCGGTTGTCTTGGTTTTGCTGTCGCATGAAATTCTCATTGCTGCAGGAAAAAATCGCTGGCCATTGTACCAGAAGGTATCGGTTGTGCGATAATACTCGTTTCATTCAATCGCTTGTCATTGGCAACGGAGAGTTGTAATTCTCATGGATAAAATTGAAATCCGCGGTGCCCGCACCCACAACCTAAAAAATATCAATGTCACCATTCCGCGTGACAAATTGGTGGTTATTACGGGGCTGTCTGGCTCGGGTAAGTCGTCGTTAGCGTTTGATACTCTTTATGCTGAAGGCCAGCGTCGCTATGTTGAGTCTCTGTCAGCCTACGCTCGTCAGTTTTTATCGCTCATGGAAAAACCTGACGTTGATAGCATTGAAGGGTTATCACCCGCCATTTCCATTGAACAGAAATCAACGTCTCATAACCCACGCTCAACCGTGGGTACCATTACCGAAATTTATGATTACTTGCGCTTAATGTATGCGCGCGTTGGTGAGCCGCGTTGTCCAACCCACAATGTTGCGCTGGCGGCGCAAACGGTTTCGCAGATGGTCGACCAAGTATTGGCGTTGCCGGAAGGTGAAAAGCTGATGATAGCGGCCCCGATCATTCAGGAACGTAAAGGCGAACATACCAAGGTACTTGAAAACCTTGCCGCGCAAGGTTTTATCCGTGCACGCATTGATGGAGAGCTCTGTGACTTGAGCGATCCGCCAAAGCTAGAACTGCAAAAGAAGCACACCATTGAGGTAATCGTCGACCGAATTAAAGTGCGAGAAGGCTTGGGGCTACGGTTAGCTGAGTCATTTGAAACGGCGCTAGAATTAAGTGGCGGCACCGCTCTGGTGGTGCCGATGGAAACTGACTCTAGTGTTGCTGATATTGTATTTTCAGCCAACTTTGCGTGCCCGCATTGCGGCTACAGCATGCAAGAGCTTGAACCACGGCTGTTCTCGTTCAACAACCCGGCCGGCGCTTGTGGTTCATGCGACGGGCTCGGTATTGAACAGTTCTTTGACCCCGCCAAAGTGGTAACAAATCCGGAACTCAGTTTAACTGGCGGAGCGATTCGCGGTTGGGACAAGCGTAATTTCTATTACTATCAAATGCTGCAGTCGTTAGCCCGCCACTATAAATTCGATCTCAACAAACCTTTTGCGAGTATCAGTGAAGAACACCAGCAGGTTGTGTTGTTTGGGAGTGGCAAGGAAGAAATTGAATTCACGTACATGAATGACCGCGGCGACCGCGTTGCTCGCACGCACGCATTTGAAGGGATTATTCCTAACATGCAGCGCCGTTACCGTGAAACGGACTCTATGGCAGTGCGTGAAGATTTGTCGAAATACTTAGCATCACAGCCGTGTAAGAGTTGTAACGGCGCGCGGTTACGCCAGGAAGCGCGTCATGTGTATGTAAACGACACCACGTTACCTCAAGTGGTTGAGCGCTCGATTGGCGATGCCCTCGCCTTTTTTGAGCAACTTGAACTTGAAGGTCAGCGCGCACAAATTGCTGAAAAAATATTGAAAGAAATCAATGACCGTCTTGGCTTTCTTGTCAACGTCGGTTTGAACTACTTAAGTCTTTCGCGCAGCGCTGAAACTTTATCCGGCGGCGAAGCACAACGCATTCGGCTCGCCTCACAAATCGGGGCTGGCTTGGTTGGCGTAATGTATGTACTGGACGAACCGTCAATTGGTTTGCACCAGCGTGATAACGAACGCTTATTAGGAACCTTGACGCGGCTACGTGACCTCGGTAACACAGTCATCGTGGTAGAGCACGACGAGGATGCGATACAAGCAGCCGACCACGTTATCGATATTGGCCCTGGTGCTGGTGTGCATGGCGGTGAAATCATTGCGCAAGGCCACTACGAAGACATCATGGCTAATGAAGCGTCACTGACTGGCGACTACCTGTCGGGACGTAAAGCCATAGAGATACCTAAAAAGCGCAACAAGCCAGGTAAGCACTGGGTTCACCTCAAGGGCGCCTCCGGTAATAACCTAAAAGACGTTGATGCGAAAATTCCAACAGGTCTCATGACGTGTGTAACAGGGGTTTCCGGCTCCGGCAAATCAACGCTTATTAACGACACCCTATTCCGCATTGCTCATCGCGAATTGAACAAGGCAACTGCGAACGAGCCAGCCCCGTACGCAAGTATCGATGGCATGCAGTTCTTAGATAAAGTGGTGGATATCGATCAAAGCCCAATCGGCCGCACGCCGCGTTCAAACCCAGCCACCTACACAGGCATCTTTACGCCCATTCGCGAACTCTACGCGGGCACTGAAGAAGCACGTTCACGTGGGTATAAAGTTGGACGTTTCAGCTTTAACGTGCGCGGCGGACGCTGTGAAGCGTGCCAAGGTGACGGCGTGATTAAGGTTGAAATGCACTTTTTACCTGATGTGTATGTGCCGTGCGATGTCTGTAAAGGCAAACGCTACAATCGTGAAACCTTGGAAATTAAATACAAAGGCAAAAGCATTCACGAAGTGCTGGATATGACTGTTGAAGATGCACGAGAGTTTTTCGCTCCCATTCCAGCTATCGCACGTAAGTTACAAACACTTATCGACGTTGGTTTGTCCTACATTCGCTTGGGACAAGCGGCTACCACCCTGTCTGGCGGTGAAGCGCAGCGGGTGAAATTAGCACGTGAATTATCAAAACGCGATACCGGTAAAACGTTGTATATTCTTGATGAGCCGACCACTGGTCTGCATTTTCATGATATTCAGCAGTTGCTGACGGTACTACACCGGTTGCGCGATCACGGCAACACCATTGTCATTATTGAGCACAACCTTGATGTGATTAAAACCGCTGATTGGATCATCGATTTAGGTCCAGAGGGTGGCTCCGGTGGTGGTGAGATTTTGACCGCAGGTGCACCAGAAGATATCGTTGATTGTGAGCGTTCTCATACGGCTCGCTTCCTAAAACCACTATTGAAGGCAAAATGAGCAAAGATGTGATCAGCGGCGGGCAACCGATTCATGCCCCAGACAATCTTAAGCCCTTGTTGGAAAATATTTTGCAACAAGCATTGAGCGTGAACGAAGGAAAAGTCGCTGATTACATTCCGGCCTTAGCTGAAGTGAACCCAGAGTACTGCGCGCTGACGGTGGCGACGCTCGACGGTAATGTTACTTCGGTAGGTGACACCACAACGCCGTTTTCTATTCAGTCGATTTCTAAAATATTTGGACTCATGTTAGCCATGGAACGTTTAGGCGATCCGCTGTGGGACCGTGTACAAATGGAACCGTCTGGCCAACCGTTCAACTCGATAGTTCAGCTAGAGTGGGAGAAAGGCATCCCGCGTAATCCTATGATTAACGCTGGTGCAATATTAGTCAGTGATGTGCTTGTCAGCCACTACTCGGCCAGTAAGTCAGCCTTCTTGAGTATGGTACGCAGCTTATGCGGCAGTGATAGTGTGTGTGTCGACACGCGGGTGCATGAATCTGAACGCGAACACGGCTCGCGCAACTCGGCGTTGGCGTATTTGATGAAGAGCTTTGGCAATATCGAGTCGGACGTAGAAGAAGTGCTTGATCATTATTTTTGGCAATGCGCATTGACGATGACCACAGAAGAGCTGGCACGCAGCCTGGCATTCTTAGCGAACCGAGGCGTATGTCCGCGCACTGGCGCCCAGATAACGTCACACAGAGACGCTCAGCGCGTTAATGCGCTATTAAGCACCAGTGGCATGTACGATCAATCAGGACAATTCGCGTTTACGGTCGGATTACCAGCTAAAAGCGGTGTTGGTGGCGGGATCATTGCAATTGTGCCGGACTACGGCGTGATATGTGCTTGGAGCCCACCCTTGAATACCTTCGGCAACTCGGCTCGCAGCATGTTTATGATTCGTGAGTTGGCTAATAAATTAGGTTTGAGCGTTTATTAAGACAAATCTGGCTCAGCTTGCACTTTAAAACGCTGATAGATTTCCTTTAATTTGCCTTGTTGTTTTAGCTGCTTAAGAAACGCCTTAAAATCTTGCGGCTTCAATGCTTTCACAGCACTAATCACAGCCCGCAACTTATAAACCCCATAAGGTTTGTCTGACAACAGCAGTTGATCACGCTCGTCCTCTGTTAACATTGAGTGAATAAAATCGTCTGCCAACATGATGAGATCAAGACGTCCATTCATAAGCATGCGTAAGTTTGCATGGTGCGAATGGGTTAAATAAATCCCGTATTGCTCTTCGAGTACACGGTTATCTTTTTCGTTGGCTGCAAATGGGTAGTGATAGCCAACAATACCGCCGAATCGAAGCCCCTTGGTTTCAAAAAACTGCTGGCCTCTATTGATTTGCTTCATTGCGACAAAGCGTTCGCGACCAATCAATAAGGGTTCAGTAACTTCTACCGGGTATTCAGCGTCCTGCCACCCCCAACTCGCGTCTTCAAATAACATCAAATCACAACAGCCCTTTTCGCTTAAAGCAAAGTAGCGGGCGTTTGGCGCAACGCGCTCAATTGTGAATACGTATTTGTTTTGGATACTGTTGAGCTCATTCAACACCTCGCCAACAAGATGACTCTCCATGGCGTCGGAATAATACGGTGGGAATTCATAAGCCGCGACACGAACATTGATAGGTTCTGCCGCTGCCTGAAGGATAAAGCCCAAAGCTATTATTGTTGTAATTATATGCTTCAATGGTAATTGCGCTCCATTTTTCTTGGAGCCTATCGTTTACGGTAACGGCAGTAATGTCAAGTTCGTTAATCGTTATTCGTTATTCGTTATTCGTTATTCGTCTTTAGTGTTTTGCTTTAACGAATAACCAGCAACCAATAACGAATAACGCTTTTGCAATTAAAAAAGGGAGCCGAAGCTCCCTTTTTATCAATACCCGTAAACGGATACCTCAGCACATTAAGCGATGATCTTAGATACTACGCCTGC